>DATFHJ010000253.1:0-13534 GCA_035248585.1 Thermoanaerobaculia bacterium | reverse complement strand
GCGAGGGCCACGCCGCGAGCAGCTCGTCGCGATCGAGCTCCGCGACCGCGAGCCTGTCGAAGATCTCGGGCAGCGCGTCGCGATCAGGCAGACGGAACGCGGAGCTCACGCCATGACGCTAGTGGAGCGCTACGGCGCCTTCGTCGGGCTCGGGCTCGGCCGGGGTCCGGTGCCGAAGAGCTGCCCGATGAGATTCGTCTGGCCGACGACGACCGTTGTCGCGGAGACCATGCCGGTCGAATCGGTGGTCCCGACGACGGTGACCTGATCGCCGACCTTCAGGTCCGAGAGCTTTACGTCGGCCTCGGTGGCTTTCACCATCCGCGTGTTCCCGCCGACGAGCACGATCTCCGACGTCGTCGATGGTGACGCCGACGCCTGCGCGCCCGCGCCGCCCTGACCACGATCGACGGCGGCAATGGTGATCGACCCGTCGTTCACTGCGATGATCCGGCCGGTGACGGGCTGCTGCCCTATGGCGGCTCCCGTGCCGCCGCCGAATCCGCCGCGCGCTCCGGTGCCGCCTCGTGCGCCCGTCGCGCCCGACGCCCCCGTTGCCGCCGTGCTCGGCGCCTGCGCTTTCTCGTAGGTCATGCCTGCCGCGAATCCGCCACCCGCCAGCGCGAGTGCGGCGACGGCGCCGATGACGATCTGTGGTGTCTTCATTTTTCTTGAGCTCCTATTGCTATTCGTACCTGAGCGCTTGGATCGGGTGAAGGCGCGCCGCGCGCATCGCGGGATAGAGACCGAACACGACGCCGATCGCGACGGAGACGCCGACCGCGATGACGACGGTCCCCGTCGTGATGAGCAGAGGAAGACTCGCCGCCTGCGGGATGCGGTGGACCACTTCGGTGATGGCCCAGCCGAGCAAGATCCCAATGATGCCGCCGAGTCCCGTGAGCGCGACGGCCTCGATGAGGAACTGGGTGAGGATGTCGGTGCGCCGCGCGCCAACCGCCTTGCGGATGCCGATCTCGCGAGTCCGCTCGTTCACCGAGACGAGCATGATGTTCATGATCCCGATGCCGCCGACGAGGAGGGCGATGCCGACGATACCGCCCATCACCGCGCTGGTCGTGTTCAGCACGGTGGAGATGGTCTTCATCAACTCTTCCTGCGACGTGACCTGGAAGTCGTCCGGGTCGTCCTTCTTGATGTGATGCTGTGCGCGCAGCACTTCCCTCACCTGCTCCTTGGCCAGATCGATGTCGTCGCGCGTGCGCACCTGCAGCAGAATCGGCAGATGCTTCATCTGGTCGGCGCCGTAGAGCAGGTACGCGGTCGCGAACGGGATGTAGACCACGTCGTCGGGATCGTTGCCGAGCGAGGCGCCGCGCTTTTCCATCACGCCGATGACGGTGAAGTTGTCGTTGCCGAGGCGGATCTCCTTGCCGATGGGGTCGTCGAGCGCGAGCGAGCGCACGGCCTCGGGGCCGAGAACGCACACCCGCTTTTTCGCCTCTTCGTCGATCGTCCCGAAAAAGCGGCCGCGGTCGACGTACTGATGGGCGATGTCGGGATAGAGCTGATTGACGGCGTAGAGAGACGTGTCGTGGCGCGTGTCTCCGTACTTGAGCGACGCGTTCGAGAAAAAGATCGGCGTCACCGCGGTGACGGCCGTGGCGCTCCTCTGAATGGCGACCGAGTCTTCGTACGTCAGCTGCGGGATGGGCAGGAACCCGCCGCGCGACTTCGAGAAATCGGGCACGACGCGGATGAACGTGCCGCCGATGTTCTCGAGCTGGCCGGAGATCTGATGCTGCATGCCCTGTACGAGCGACACGACCGCGATCACGGCCGCGACGCCGATCATGACGCCGAGAACCGTGAGCACCGAGCGCATCTTGTTGGCGCCGATCGCTCGCAGGGCGATTCTCAGGTTTTCGAAAAACATCAGTCTTGGTCTTCTAGTTTATCCCGCGCGCAGACGCGGGATCTCCGGTTATCCCGCGACCATCATCCCCGAACGACGAGAAGCGAGCCCCGCGGTGCTCCGATCTCGCCTGTCGTGATGTTCCTGCCGGTGTAACCGGAGATCCCGCGTCTGCGCGCGGGATAAACTAAAAACCCAAAACCAATCAGTCTTGAATCAAGCCGTCACGCAAGCGAATCACGCGCTGCGCGTGCTGCGCGACGTCATCCTCGTGCGTGACCATGATGATCGAATTGCCGTTCGAGTGCAGGTTGTGGAACAGCTCCAGGATTTCCTCGCCGGTCTTCGAGTCGAGGTTTCCGGTCGGCTCGTCAGCGAGCAGGAGCGACGGTTTGTTCACCAGCGCACGGGCGATGGCGACGCGCTGGCGCTGTCCGCCCGACAGCTCGTTCGGCTGGTGGCCCATGCGGTCCGCGAGTCCGACGTTCGTGAGCGCTTCCTCGGCCATGCGGCGGCGCTCGATGCGCGGGATGCGCGCGTAGACCAGCGGCAGCTCGACGTTCGCCAGCGCGGTCGTGCGCGCGAGGAGGTTGAAGGTCTGGAAGACGAAGCCGATCTTCCGGTTGCGCACCGCCGCCAGCGCATCATCGTCCATGGCCTCGACGGGCGTGCCGTCGAGGATGTACTCGCCGCCGCTGGGGCGGTCGAGGCAGCCGATGATGTTCATCAGCGTCGACTTGCCGGAGCCCGACGGCCCCATGATGGCGACGTACTCCCCTTGCTCGATCACCAAATCGACCTTGCGAAGGGCGTGAATCTCTTCCGAGCCGAGCTGATACATCCGCGACAGCTCGCGCATTTCGATCAGGTGGTGTCCGTTCGATCCCGACATTCCTTCGGCCATCTAGGCTTTCTCGCTTTGCTGGGTCTTCTCTTCTTTCGTCACCAGCACCTTGTCGCCGTTCTTCAACTTCTTGAGCGTGCGGAACGGTCCGGTGACGAGTTGATCGCCGCTCTTGATGCCTGAGACGATCGCGACGTGCGTGGTGTCACTGATACCCGTCCGAACCTCGGTCATCACGGCCTTGCCGTCTTTTACGAGAAATACGTACTTCCGTTTCGGCACGGAGTCGTCTTCTTCGTCGGTTTTCGAAGTTTTCTTGTCCGACGGCGGCGCGCGCTCGACGACACTCTGGATCGGCACCGACAGCGCCTGAGGCGCCGAGGTCGTGACGATCGCCACCTGCGACGTCATCCCGGGCCGCAGTTTCGCGTCGGGATCGTCGATGGCGACCTTCACCTTGAAATAGCGCAATCCGCCGCTGCCCATCTGCCGCACCGCGGCCGAGCTGCCGATCTCCGCGACGTGGCCCTGATACTCCTTGTCCGGCACGGCGTCGACTTTGACCGTCGCTTTCTGTCCGACCTCGACGGCCGTGACCTCGGTCTCGCCGACTTCGGCTTCCACGAGGATCGCCGAGAGGTCGGCGATCACCGCGATCACCGATGCCGCGTTGTTCATCGTGCCGGTGACGACGACTTCGCCCTCGTGCGCGTTCAGCTGCACGGCCTTGCCGTCGATCGGCGAGACGATCGTGGTGCGATCGAGATCGGTCCGCGTCTGCTGCAGCGTCGCCTGGGCCTGGCGCAACCCTTCCTCGGCCGAGGAGGACGCGGCCTGCGCGTTTTGATACTCCTGCCGCGCGCGGTCGAACGCCTCCTGCGCGGAGATGCCCTGCTTTTCGAGGTTCATCGCCCGCCGGTACGCCGTTTCCGCCGTGCTCACCGCCGTCCGCGCGCGCTGCACTTCGATGCGGCGATTCGCGACCTCGGCACGGGCGCGGTCGTACTGCGCCTGGTAGGCGAACTTCTCGAGATCGACGAGCTTCTGCCCGCGTTTCACGAGGTCGCCTTCCTGGAAATAGAGCCGCTCGATCTTGCCGACGATGTGCGCGCTGATGTTGACCTTCAGCTTCGGATCGATCTCGCCCGGCGCCGTGACGATGGCCTGGATCGACCTCGGCGTCACCGGCTCGGCGTAGACCTTCTCCCCTTTCGGGCCGCCGCCCGAGACGCCGGCGATGATGATGACGGCGATGAGCGCGAGCGCGCCGCCGATGATCAGGATCCGTTTCACGATGCTCTCATCCTGGACATCAATCCCGCCGCGCCGCTCTTGATCAGAACGATGAGGAACCAGATCGAAAGGATGATCGTGGCCGACTTCGCCTTCGAGACTTTCGCGGCGACGGCAAAGCCGATGATCAGCAGCACGAGATACCAGATCGTGAAGATGTCGAATGAAGACAGCAGCGAGAACAGGAACGGGCTCTCTTTCATGTCGACCAGGAACCCGGGATTGGTCTTGACGATCGTGGCGATCTCCATCGGATTGACCGACCCGCGCACCATGATGATGATCGACACCACGATCTGCTGAATCACGCGCGGCACCCAGGCGTACAAGACCGTCGACCACGACTGCATGAAGTTGGCCTCACCTCCGAAGAGGCGGAACACGAGCCACAGCACGGCGGCGGAGATCACCGTCATGATCGCGATGATGAACGGGCCGAACCACGGGCCGACTTTCATCGCGCCCCGCTGGAAGCGCTCCACCTTGTCGATGTCCTGATCCGACATGTTCGGATTCTTCTCTTTCATCTGCTCCCGCTGCTGCGAAAGCATGGCGTCCCAGTCCATGTGCGATGCGGTCATGGCAACGGTGAGGAATCCGACGATGACGATCAGCAGCAGGGGCACGAGGACGTCGGGCTTGCGCGCGATGTCCGAAAAAGTTTCGCCGGGGGAGAACAGCACCCCGGCGAGACGTTGAAGACCTGATTTCGGCGGTGGAAGAGGAAGGGTCGGCGAATGGGATATGTCCGCGCTTTCGCTCATTTAGGCTGGTCCTCCGGTTTCACTCTGCTTCCGTAGTTCAGCCAATTGTAACGATCAAAGAAGGTCGTGGCCCAATCCGGCTCCGGCGCGAGCTCCGGCTCCGCGACCCGGATGTTGTGGACGTCGAGGATGTCGCCGATGGCGCGGTGGTACGCGGCCACGGCCTTGTTGTAGCCGACGAGCGCAAAGAGCTCGCGCACGCGGGCGTCCGAGAGCTGCCGCTGCACTTCGAGAACCTGGAAGTTCGTGGTCATGCCGTTCTCGTAGCGCTTGCGCTCGGCTTCGACGTTGCGCTCGGCCGCTTCCCGCGCCGCGCGCGAGGCGGCGATGGTGCGCCCGAAGGTCTCGATGGCGCGCGCCGCGGCGCGCACTTCGACGGAAATGTTCTGTTGCGTCAGCTGCTCGGTCGCCTGTGCCTGCTCGAAGTCGAGCTCCGCGGCCCGGGCCGTGGCCTTGGCGCCGATGTTCATGATCGGCAGCCCGAACGTGACGCCGACGTTCCAGCCGGGAAAGTCATTGCTGAAGATCTGGGACAGCGCGTTGCCGTAGCCGGTGCGATTGACGGTGGTATTGCCCGCGTCGTCGACGGTGACGGTGCGGCCGGCGGTGCCGGACACGCCGTATCCGAGGTTCACGTCGAACTGCGGAAGGACCTGATTGCGGGTGTAGAGCGCGGTGATGCGGCGCGTGTCGGTGCTCAGCCGGTCCTGCTCCATCTCCGGACGGTTGCGCAACGCGGTCTGCACGGCCTGTTCGAAATTCACCTCGACCGGCGCGTACGCGACGTCATCGGTCGGGATGATCGGACGATCCCACTCGCTGACCGGAAGGTTGAGCAGCGCGCGAAGGCGATCCTCGGCGTTGCGCACCGAGGCCACCGCGGTCACGAGCGTTTCCTCGGTGGTCGCGATCTGCACGTTGGGCTGGAGGATGTCGAGCGGCGCGGACGCGCCGACGTCGATGCGGATCTGGGTGATGCGGGCCTGGTCGCGCGCGAGGAAGAGCGTTTCCTTCACCACTTCGACGTTGCGCCGCGCGTACACGAGGTCGAGATACGCCTGCTCGACCGCGCTCACCGTGTCCATGATCACGGTGCGGAACTGGCCCTGGGTGATGCCGAGGGTATTGCGGGCGATGTTGATGTTGCGCTTCGTGACGTCGACGCCGAAGTCGCGGAACAGCGGCTGCGAGAACGTGAACCCGAGATCGCTGGCGTACGACGGGTTGACGTTGCGGAAGCCGCCGGGGGCGTTGGTCCGGTTGTTCCGGAAGCTGAACTGATACTGGCCGCCGGTGGGGATGATCTGGTTGACGCTCGCATTCAAGTCGATCGCGCGGCTCGAGGGGGTCTGGGCGGCGCTGATCGTCGCGTCGCGGGACGCGGCGAGCGTCGCATCGGCGCTGGAGATCCAGTCGAACAGGCCCCAGCGGCTCTGCAGGTCGTAACTGGCAATCCGCGTTTCATAGTTCTGCAGCTGAACGCCGAGGTTCTGCTGCATCGCGGTGCCGATGGCATCGTTCAGCGACAGGCGCATGGCCCGCCCGTTATTCGCATCCTGGTCCGTCTCCGCCGTCACCTGCTCGGTGCTGCGCGGGGCCGGCGCCTGCTGAGCAAACAGCGCCGTGGCCGTCAGCAGCATCATCAAAGTGGTGAACAACCGTCGAACAGCGGTCATGCAATTCCTCCCAAACACGCCTGCTTTTACGAGATTCGCCGACATTGGTTTCGTGCGGCGCATACCTTACTACGCACGAACGCGGTTTGCGTTGACCGGACAGCTGTCCGCTACGGGTTTGCCAGCTTTTCCGGATCCGTCGCCGCCGGCAGCGGATCGCCCGCGAAATGGCACGCCGCAAAGTGCCCCGGCTTGTGCTCCACGAGCGCGGGAACCTCGGCGCTGCAGATCGGGAACTGCGCGATCGGGCAACGGGTGTGAAACACGCAGCCGCTCGGAGGATTGAGCGGCGTCGGGATGTCGCCCTTGAGCAGGATGCGCGTCTTCTTGACGCTGGGATCGGGAACCGGTACCGCGGAGAGGAGCGCCTTCGTGTACGGATGGAGCGGATCGGCGTACAGATCCTCGCGATCGGAAAGCTCCATGACCTTGCCGAGGTACATCACCGCGACGCGGGTGGAAATGTGCTCGACCACGGAGAGGTCGTGGGCGATGAAGAGATAGGTGAGCCCCAGCTCGTCCTGGAGATCCTGCAGGAGATTGACGACCTGCGCCTGCACGGAGACGTCGAGCGCGGAGACCGGCTCGTCGAGCACGAGGAACCTCGGGTTCGTCGCCAGCGCGCGCGCCACGCCGATGCGCTGCCGCTGTCCGCCGGAAAATTCGTGCGGATAGCGCTTGCGGTAGTCGGGGCTGAGCCCGACCTTCTCGAGCAACTGCCCCACGCGATCCGTGCGCTCACTCGACGACAGGCCGCCGTGGATGATCAGCGGCTCGGCGATGATCGCCCCGACCGTCATGCGCGGATTCAGCGACGCATACGGATCCTGAAACACGATCTGCATGTTGCGCCGCATCCGCCGCATATCGCCGGAGTCGAGCTTCAGCACATTCGTGTTTTCGAAGTCGATCTCGCCATCCGTCGGCTCGATGAGGCGCAGGATGCAGCGCCCGACCGTCGTCTTGCCCGAGCCCGACTCCCCCACCAGCCCGAGCGTCTCGCCGCGCGACACGCCGAAGCTGATCCCGTCGACCGCCTTGACGTTGGCCACGACGCGGCCGAGCACTCCTCTCTTTACGGGAAAGTACTTGCGCAGATCGCGCACGACGAGCAGCGGCTCGCCCTTGCCGAGCGGAACTTTCGGCGTCTGCTGCGGCGCGGATTGCTCGCGAGGATCGTGCACCGGCTTCGCGTCGCGATCGCGGTGACGCGCGGTCTGATCGGCCGGAGTCGCGAGACCGCCGGTGATCGCGGGCGCGACCTTGTCGTCGCCGGGGATGAAGGGCTTATCGGGCATGGGCGCCCTCCCGCCCGAATGAAGGCAGAGGGCAGAAGGCAGAAGGCAGAAGTGAGAAAGCTCGCGCCGCGGTTGCGAACCAGCTTCTTACTTCTGCCTTCTGCCTTCTGCCTTCTGCCTTCATTAGTTTCTCTCCGGGTCCGCCTCATCCCCATGCAGGTAACACCGTGCCGCCTGTCCCGGCCCCACCGGCATCAGCGCCGGTTCGCGTCCGTAGCAGATCTCCATCACGTCCGGGCAGCGCGGGTTGAATTTGCATCCGCTCGGCAGCGCGGTGAGCGGCGGGACCATGCCGGCGATGGTCGGCAGTCGCGTCGGGGCTTCTCCGCTCTTGATCACGCTCGGCAGCGACTTCAGCAAGCCGCGCGTGTACGGATGCGCGGGGCGCTCGAAGAGATCGAGGACCGTTGCTTCCTCGACGACGCGGCCGGTGTACATGACGATCACGCGCTCGCAGAACTCGGCCACCACGCCGAGGTCGTGCGTGATGAGGAGCACGGCCAGGCCGAGCCGCTTCTGCAGCGCCGCGAGCAACTCCATGATCTGCGCCTGGATCGTCACGTCGAGCGCCGTCGTCGGCTCGTCGGCAATCAATAGCTCCGGATCGCACGAGAGCGCCATCGCGATCATCACGCGCTGGCGCATGCCGCCGGAGAGTTGATGCGGATAGTCGTCGAGCCGCTTGACGGGATCGGGGATCGACACGAGGTCGAGCATCTCACCCGCCATCTTCCACGCTTCTTTTTTCCCGACCTTGCGGTGAATGCGGATCGCCTCCGCGACCTGCGCCCCGATCTTGAACACGGGGTTGAGCGACGTCATCGGCTCCTGGAAGACCATGGCGATGTCGTTGCCGCGCACATTGCGCATCTCTTTCTCGGGCAGCGCCGCGAGATCCTTTCCCTTGAAGCGGATCTCGCCGCGGGTGATCTTTCCCGGCACCGCCACGAGCCGCATGATCGACATCGCCGTCACGCTCTTCCCGCACCCCGACTCCCCGACCAGCGCCACGGCTTCGCCGCGCCGCACGTTGAAGGAGACGTTGTCGACGGCGTGGACGACGCCATCAGATGTGAAGAACGAGGTGCGGAGGTTCTTCACCTCGAGCAGTGCCTCGGCGGGATTGACGTCGACGTCCGCGACGCGCGCGCCAGGGAGCCCCTCCGGCTGCTTCGCCGGCACCGAGACGTCAGTCACGCGCGGGATGGTAGCAAGAACGGTGACAGAGCCTCAGCGAAACCTCACGACCGACCCTCCGTACGAAATCCCAGCATGCTGCCATTCCGGAATTCCGCCGCTCCGCTCCTCCTCACGTTTCTCGCCATCAGCTGTGCCACTCCTCCGACGCGGACGCTCACGCTCTCGCCGTGCGAGGTCCCTGGTGTCGCCGGCGCGGCGCGCTGCGGGACGTACGAGGTTCCGGAGAATCGCATGCAGCCGAATGGCCGCAAGGTGCCGTTGAAGGTAGTCGTATTGCCGGCGACCGGCGCACACCGCGAGCCCGATCCGATCCTGCATTTCGCCGGCGGTCCGGGACAGGGCGTGACGGACGAGGCCGTGGCGTTCGCGATGATGAATGCGTCCGCGCGCGAGAAGCGCGACGGCGTGTTCATCGATCTGCGCGGGACCGGCGGGTCGGCTCCCCTGAACTGCAAGTCGCTGATGGGCGAGCACGGGGTGCAGGGATTTCTCGACGATTTCCTGCCCGTTGCAGGCGTGCGCGACTGTCACGCGGAATATGCGGACCGCGACCTCGGGCAATACCGCACCGCGGTCGCGGTCGATGACGTCGCCGAGGTGCTCACGGCGCTTGGCTACGACCGCGTCAACGCCTGGGGCGGCTCGTACGGCACGCGCAGCGCGCTGGAATTCGCGCGGCGACACCCGTCGCGCGTCCGTACCCTCGGACTCACGGGACTCGTGCCGCCGGATACCCGCTCGCCGCTCACGTTCGCCCGCGATGCCCAGGACGCGCTCGACGCGACGCTGCGCAAATGCGCCGCCGATCCCGACTGCTCGAAGGCGTTTCCGCGCGTGCGGGAGGAGCTCGATGAGATCCTCGCCCGAACCGCCAAAGAGCCCGTGACGGTGACGCTGCGCGATCCGGAAACGGGTGAGCCGCGCGCGCTGCGGCTGTCGCGTCACGGCGTGGCCCAGACGATTCGCTACATGCTCTACGTTCCCACCACGGCGGTGCTGATCCCTCTCTACGTTCACGCCGCGGCGCAAGGAGACTTCACGCCGCTCGCCAAAACCGCCGCGCTCTTCGCGCGCTCCGCCGGCGATATGAGCGACGGCTATTTCCTCTCCGTCACCTGCGCGGAGGATGTTCCGTTCATCGATCCCGCCGCGGCCGCGAGTGCGACGCGCGGCACGTTCCTCGACGACTTCCGCATCCGCGCGCAACAGGACGCCTGCCGCGAGTGGAACGTCCCGCCCGCTCCCACCGCCGGCCTCTCGCCGGTGCGAAGCACCGCTCCCGCGCTCCTGATCTCCGGCGAGCGCGATCCCGTCACGCCCGCGCGCTGGGGCTCCGAAGTAGCGCGCACGCTGCCGAACGGCGTGCACATCGTCGTTCCGGACGGCGCCCACGGCTCCGAAGGCCTGCGCGGTCAGGAGTGTCTCGTGCGCCTGCTCGAGGAGCTCGTGGACAAGGGAACGACGCGCGGACTCGATACTTCTTGCGCGGGTCGCATCACAGGACCTCCGTTCGAGCTGCAACTTCCGCCGGCGGAAATCATTCTCGACGCCTCACAACGCGCGCGGCTCCTCGGGCGCTACGAAGGTGACAAGGCCATGGCCGCGACGATCGAAGAAGCCGGCGACCGCCTGAAGCTGAATCTCATCGGCGAACGCGCATTCGTCCTCGTCGCGCGATCCCCGACAAGCTTCGGCGTCGACGGACTCCCACCCGCGTACGGCGTCGAAATCGAGGAGCGCGACGGCGTCGTGACGGCGCTGAAGCTGATCGGCATGGCCCCGGAGCCGGTGGTGTTGAAGCGGAAGAACTAGCGTTTCAGGCGCCGCAGCACGCCTCGCGCCTCCGGCACGCCCGCCGCCGTCGCCGCGCCGAAATAGATCGCGCCGAAGATGCCGCAGATGACGAAGCCGTTCGGGATCGGCGGCAGGCGGTGCATGAGATAGAAGTTGCAGGCCGCGGCGGCCGCGCCGGCAACGATGGCGGCCGCCCAGAGGCGGAGCAGGTAGCTCGGCGGAATGCGAATGGCGCCGATGCGGCGGCCGAGCGCGCGGCGCAGGAGGAGGAACTCCAGCCATCCGGCGACGCCAGCCGTTGCAGTAAGCGCGATGGCGCCGAGGGCTTTGGTGTTGCCGCCGACAATCGGCAACGGCACATGCGCGAGCTCGAGCAAGCGAATCAGCAGCGGGCGCAGCGGCAGCGCGAAGAGGTATCCGAGCACCGCGGTGAGCGCGACGCGGATCATCGCGAAGCGGAGCGGCGTTTTCGTGTCGCGGAGCGCGTAGAACGCGGACGAGTACAGGCGGCCGAGGGTCACGGCGAGGAGGCCGAGCGTCGAGCCGATGAGGATGTACCAGACCAGCCGCGTGTCGTTCGCGCGGAAGCGTCCGCCCTGGTAGAGCATGGCGATGATGGCATTGCCGATGGCGATGAAGGCGACGACGGTCGGCACGACGAAGAAGGCGATCTGCCGCAGCCCGCGCTCCAGGCGCTCGCGCATCTTCGCCGCGATTTCGTCGGTGGTGCCGAGCATGCCCGACATCTGCGGAAGCTCCGCGGCGGCCACGGACATGCCGAAGAGCGAGATGGGCAACATGTTGACGATCTGGGCGTACGACAGCGCCGAGACCGCGGCGGTGCCGAGGAGCGTCGCCAGGAGGTTGTCGATGTAGCCGCTCACCTGCACCACCCCGCGTCCGACGACGACCGGGCCGAAGTTGCGGATGACGGTGCGCACCGGCTCGAGCGTGAGGTCGACGGCGAAGCGAAGATGCCTCGCGTAACGGAAGACAGCCGGCAGCTGAATGACGAACTGCGCGAAGGCGCCCGCCACCATCCCCCACGCGGCGAGGATCACCAGCGAGCGGTCGCTGGTGCGTCCGCCGAAGAAGACCAGCGTGGCGATCATGACGATGTTCATGAAGACCGGCGCGACGTAGCTGAGAAAAAAGCGGCGGTGGCTGTTCAGGATGCCGAGGCACCAGGCGGAAAGGACGAGGATCCCGCAGCCGGGCCACATGATGCGGACGACGGTGACGGTGAGCTCGCGGATCGCGCCTTTGTAGCCGGGCGCGATGAGGATCAGCAGCTGCGGCGTGAACAGAACGCCGAGGAGCACGAGGACCGACATCGACAGCGCGAGCAGCGTGGCGATGATCCCGGCGACGCGGCCGGCGGTCTTCTCGTCATTCTCGGCGAGGAGGCGCGCGTACACCGGAATGAACGACGCGGAGAGCACGCCCTCGCCGAAGAGGTTCTGCAGGACGTTCGGGATGCGGATCGCGGCGCGGTAGATGCCGGCGGCGTCGGAATTGCCGAGGAAATGGGCGAAGACTTTCTCGCGCACGAAGCCGCTGATGCGCGTGAGAAAAATGCCCGCGGCCACGAGCATGGCGTACCCGCCCGTGCGTGCACGCGGCGGAGGAGCGGCTTCGGAATTCACATCAGACACGGCGCGATAAGATAGCGTGCCTTCCATGTCCGACACGCGTGTCATTCGTATTGCAGGCGCGGGACCATCCGGCCTCGCCGCCGCGATCGTGCTCGCGCGCGCGGGCCGCGCGGTCGAGGTGCATGAGGCGAAAGCCGACGTCGGCACGCGCTTCATCGGCGACCTGCAAATCATCGAAGGCTCCTCGGAGCGCGAGCCCGTGCCGGCGTTTCTGGACCGCATCGGCATCGAGCAGAACTTCTACTTCCGCCCCGCCGACTGGGCGACGTTCTATGACGCGCGCAACGTCGGGCGGACGATCCGCAGCAGCGAGCCGTACGGCTGGTTCATCCGCCGCGGCGCGGAAGACACGACGCTCGATCGTGGCTTGCTGGCACAGGCGCGCGCCGCGGGCGTGAACGTCGTCTTCAACAGCCGCGTGCAGGAGGCCGACATCATCGCCACCGGGCCGGCGTCGCCGGACGGACTGGCGCGCGAGATGACATGGCGCAGCAATGAAGCGGAGCGCATCGACGTCTTCTTCAATCATCACCTCTCGCCCGGCGGCTATTCGTATCTCTTCATCCTCGACGGCATCGCCACGTTCGGCTGCGCGATCGTCGCCGACTTCAAGAAGATCGACGAGTACTTTGAGCACTCGCTCGCTGCCGTCCAGCGTGTGCATCCGTTCGTGATTCCGCCGGAGACGCGCACCGGCTATTCGTACATGAACTTCCATCTCAAGCGCGCCGCGACGAAGGGCGACGCGCGCTACGTCGGCGAGGCCGCGGGATTTCAGGATTACCTCTTCGGACTCGGCATCCGCTACGCGCTCACCAGCGGCTGGCTCGCCGCGCGCAGCATTCTCGAAGAACGAGACTTCGACGAGCTCTGGATGCGCGAGCTCGGAACCAAGCAGGAGACGAGTCTCGTCAATCGATTCCTGTACGAGGCCGGCGGCAACCTGGGCCTCTCGATGTTCGTGCGCCAGGCCGCGCGGGCGAAAGACTTCCGCGGCTACCTGAGCGGATGGCATGCGCGCCGCTGGTGGAAAGCGCTCCTCGGTCCGATCGTGCGCCGCGTCTGGCATCACCGCGGGCGCTGCCAGCACAAGCCGGGCGAGCATTGGTGCCGCTCGCGCGACACGGAGATGAA
>DATFHJ010000252.1:0-2905 GCA_035248585.1 Thermoanaerobaculia bacterium | reverse complement strand
GCTCGCGGTATCTTTCGCGTACGGCATGAACGTCAAGCACAAGATCGAGAAACTCCGCAAAGAGCTCGAGCGCCACAACCGCCTTTATTACCTCGACGCGCAACCCGAGATCAGCGATTTCGACTTCGACCAGTTGATGCGCGAGCTGCAGGAGCTCGAAAAAAAGCATCCCGAACATCAGGACGCGAACTCGCCGACGCGGCGGGTCGGCGGCGCGCCGATCGAGTCGTTCGCCACGGTCATCCACGAGCCGCCGATGCTCTCGATCGAGAACGCGTACTCGCTCGACGAGCTCCGCGAATGGCACGACCGTGTCTGCCGTGGCCTCGGCCACGAGAACGTTGAGTACGAGGCGGAGCTGAAGATCGATGGTGTCTCCATCTCGCTGCTCTACGAGAACGGCGCGCTCGTGCGCGGCGCGACGCGCGGCGACGGCGTTCGCGGCGACGACGTCACGCCGAACGTCCGCACCGTCCGCCCGCTCCCGCTCAAGCTCGACACGAAAATCAAACGCCTCGAAGTGCGCGGCGAGATCTTCATCACCAAAGCCGACTTCGCGAAATACAACGAGCAGATCGAGGAGGCGGGGCTCGAGCCGCTGGCGAATCCGCGCAACGCCGCGGCGGGGGCGATCCGGCAGAAGGATCCCAAGCTCGTCGCGCAGAAGAAGCTCAGCGCGTACGTCTACCACGTCGTCAGCGTCGACGGAAAACAGCCCGAGTCGCAGTCGGCGGCGTACGAGCTGCTGGACAAGGTTGGCTTCCCGACGAATCCCTTGAAAGCCGTTTGCGCAACGCTCGAGGACGTCGAGGCGTTCATCAAACGAATCGAGGAGAAGCGGCACGACCTCGACTTCGAGATCGACGGCATCGTGGTGAAAGTGAATCGCCGCGAGCTGCAGCTCGAGCTCGGCGCGACGTCGAAGGCGCCGCGGTGGGCGGTCGCGTTCAAGTACCCGCCCGAGGCCGCGCAGACGATCGTGCGCAACATCAACCTGTATGTGGGACGCACCGGCACCGTCACGCCGGTCGCCGAGTTCGATCCGGTGCGCCTCGGCGGGACGAAAGTCGTCAACGCTTCGCTGCACAACTTCGACGAGCTGGCGCGCAAGGACGTGCGCATCGGCGACACGATCGCCGTCGAAAAAGGCGGCGACATCATTCCGAAGGTCGTCGAAGTCTTCAAAGACAAACGTCCGCGCGGCGCGAAAGAGTTTGCAGTCCCCGAGGCCTGTCCCGTGTGCGGACAGCCGCTGCATCGCTTCGAAGACGAAGTCGCGATCCGCTGCATCAACCAGGGCTGTCCCGCGATCGTGCTGCAATCGATCACGCACTTCGCGTCGCGCAAGGCCATGGACATCGAAGGCCTCGGCTGGCAGACCGTCGAGGCGCTGCTGAAGACCGGGCTCGTCACCGACTACGCGTCGATCTACGAGCTGACGGTCGAGCAGGTCGCGGAGCTCGAGCGCAAGGCGGAGAAGTCGGCGTCGAAGCTGATCGAGAACATCGATCGCTCGAAAACGAACGAGCTGTCGCGCTTCGTCTTCGCCCTCGGTATCCGCATGGTCGGCGAGCGCGCCGCGAAACTGCTCGCCGATCACTTCCATTCGATCGACGCGCTGATGAACGCGACTGTCGAGCAGCTCGTCGCGGTGCACGAGGTCGGCCCGAAAGTCGCGGAAGCCATCACGTTCTACTTCTCCGTTCCCGCCAATCGCGAGCGCCTCGAGAAAATGAAGCGCCTCGGCGTGCAGCCGACGCACATCGCCACCGCCACCGGCGACAAGCTCGCCGGAAAGAGCGTCGTCGTGACCGGTACGCTGACCCGCTTCTCGCGCGACGAGATTCACAAACTGATCGAGCGCGAAGGCGGCAAGCCCGCGGGCTCCGTCTCGTCGAAGACGAGCTACGTCGTCGCCGGCGAAGCCGCGGGCTCGAAACTGGAGAAGGCCCGGTCGCTGGGCGTGCCGGTGCTCAGCGAGGATGAGTTTTTGGAGATGATCGGATGACACTCCCGCCGCACCTCGACGATCTCTTTCGCCACATGGCCTGGGCCGACGCGGTCGTCTGGCGGGCCGTCCTCAGCGCCGCCGATCATGACGATCGTACGTACAAGCTGCTCTTTCACCTGCATCAGGTGCAGTGGGCGTTTCTCTCGGTGTGGCGCGGTGAGGAGCGGGCGGGGTTCAAGGACTTCGATGCCCATCCCGATCTGCCGTCGCTCGCCGCGTGGGCGCGCGAGTATCACCGGCAACTGCCCGAGCATCTCGCCGGTATCCGCGAAGAGGAATTGAATGAAGTGCGCGAAGTGACGTGGCGGCGCTGGGTCGAGAAAACGATCGGCCGCCAGCCGGCGGCGACGACGCTTGCCGAGACGATGATGCAGGTCACGCAGCACAGCACCTACCATCGCGGGCAGGTCAACATGCGCCTTCGCGAGCGCGGCATCGAGCCGCCGCTGACGGACTTCATCGCCTGGGTGTGGTTAGGCAAGCCGGCCACGAACTGGCCAATTTAGTGGGGGACAGGCACTCCTGCCTGTCCTGACGAACCATCGAATTTGGACAGGCAAGAGTGCCTGTCCTCCACTTCAGCGCCACGCGTAGACGTCGACGTTCGCGCGCTCGCGAAGCTGCGCGGTCCACTTCTCGATCTCGTCCTGCAAGCGCCCGGAGCGCACCGCGTCGCGGATTTCGTCGCGCACATCGGTCAGCGGCGGGATCGGCAGTCCGCGCTCGCGGCGCTGTTGCGCCCACGGACCGCGGTAGTACTCCTCGATGTCCTCGGCCGAAATGAACACGAGCGGCGCGAAGCGTTCCTGGATGTACGCCTCGACTTGCAGCTGCCGTTTCACCAGCGCCTGCAACTCGTCGGCCGTCAGCTCTGCGCGCGCGAGCGACGCGGTG
>DATFHJ010000251.1:0-3537 GCA_035248585.1 Thermoanaerobaculia bacterium | reverse complement strand
TGACGGCGTACAGCGCCGACACCGCGGTGCCGTTCCCCTTCTCGTCGCCGGCGAACCAGCGCACGAGCAGCGGCAGCGTGCCGCCCATGAGGATCGTCGGCGGCAGGAGAAATGCGCCGGCGAGTGCGCCGCGCATGAGCGTCGTCAGGAACGCGCTGCCATGCACCATCGGGAACGCCGCGACGTACGCGCGATTCAACAGCTCGAACGCGTTCGGCGAAAACGCGCCGATGCCGCCGATCAGCGCCTCGACGATGGCGTAGACGAGCAGGAGCCGCGACGCGGGAATCGGGCGGCTGAAGAGAAACGCGCCCAGTCCGAGACCGCCGAGGAAGACGGCGATGAGGGTGGCCGCGGCGTAGACCGTGTTGCCGAAGATCAGGCCGAGGTATTTGAGCCAGACGATCTGGTAGAGGAGAGCGCTGATGCCGGAGGTGAAAAAAAGAGCGAGAAGGACGGCGCCGCCGCGCCTTCGTATACCGCTCTCGACCGTCACGCGCTTAGTTTATCCCGCGCGGGATTACTGAATCACCGCCGAATCTCCGCCGCCATCTTCCGCGTGGCCTCGGCGAGATCCCGCTCTCCCCGCTCCTCCAGCTGGCGCGGGAGATAGAACGCCATCTGCGCGTAGACCGCCTCGAGGATCCGCTTCGCAGCCGCGCCGTCGGCTCCCGGTTTGGCGGCGCGCTTTTTCAGATCGGCGATCTTGAACTCGTGCAGGAGCCGCCGCGTCGCGCGAAACGACTCGTCCGGCGTGGCCCGCAGCTCGCCGAAGATCTTCGGGATGCGGCTCATCGTCTCTTTGACGTAGCGCGACTCGAATTCATCCGCCTTCGCTTCTTCCTGCTGCTCGCGCAGCACGGCCGGATCGCGGTCGAGCCGGGCCACGGTCGCGCGGACCTCTTCGACGTCGCGCAGCCCTTCGTACGTCTCGAGAATCGCGCGGTAGTCGCGCAGCGTTTTCGCCGCCGCGAGGTCTTCCGCGTACAGCTTCGCGACCAGCGCCTCGTCGGGCGCGCGGCGCTGCTGTTTCATCGCCCACAGCTCCATCCAGCCGAACGCGTCGCGCACGAGCTCGGGCGGCATCCAGCTGTGCGGTCCTTCGAACGAGCGGAAACGATGCGGCTTCTTCGCCTCTTCGAGCTGCGCATCGATCGCGCGCATCTCGCGGTTGTTGAAGTCGGTGTCGCCGGCGAAGCCGTAGTACGCAAACGGAAATTTCGCCGGCACGAAGTCCTCGCTGAAGAAACGGCCTCCGACGGCGATGACGCCCGCGAGGCCGCCGGTCCTGACGCCGAGGGCCCACGCCGCCATCACCGTTCCCGAAAACCCGGTGGCGTAGATCCGCCGGGGATCGGCGGAGTAGCGCGCGACCTCGGGCCAGAGCGCGCGGAGCGCCCGCTCGTTCGGGTCCCACGCCTCATCGCTGCGCGTGCCGTTCGAGCTGATGAGAATCCATCCGTATTCGTCCGCGGCATCGGCGAACCGCTTCGCCGTCAGCGTCCCGCGGCCTCGGGGATCGAAGATCAGCAGCAGCGGATATTTTTTCGCGGCGTCGTAGCTTGCCGGCAGGAACAGCGTGTAAGTCTGCTGCGGGTCCGCCTTCGAGGCGACGTCCTCCGTCATCGTTCCGGCGAACGCGGAGCAGGCGAAGAGGAGCGAAGCGAGGACGCGGCGCACGCATGGATCGTAACGCGATTTGACCCGCCCCCCGGGTCAACCGTTGCTCGGATGCGCAAGGGTTGATCCGTCTGTAACAGCTGGCGAGCCAGACCGTGTCGCGTCGATCTCCTGACCGTTCAACGATTTGTAATTTCCGCCCTTCCGCCTCTGCGTCTGGCCTGCCGATTGATCCAGGGAGGCACTCGCAGCATCAATGAAATGGAGGAGGCTTGAATGCATCGTCGAATTCTGTTCTCTCTCGGGTTGCTCCTGGTCGCTCTCGCCCTCCCGCTCTCCGCTTCGCAGTTCATCCAGCTCCCCTTCGATCAGGTCGCACGCGAGTCGTCGCTCATCGTGCGCGGCAACGTCGTCGACAGCTGGAGCGCCTGGGATGACGCCCACGAGGTCATCTTCACGTACGCCACGGTGCGCGTGACGCGCTACTTCGGCGAGGCCACCGGGCCGGATACGCTGATGGTGCGCGAAGTCGGCGGCACCGTCGACGGCTACACGCAGGAAGCGATCGGCTTCCCGCAGGTCCGCCGCGGCGAGGACGTCGTGCTGATGCTCTCGCGGTGGGAGAACAGCACCGACTATCGCATTCACGCGTTCAACCAGGGCAAGTATCTCGTCCGCAATCGCGGCGGCCTCGAGGTGCTGGTCGAAGATCCGGTGAAGCAGGGCGACGGACGCCTGGAGCGGCCCGACAAGTTCACGGCCCGCCCGAACGCGGAGTTCGACAACAGCTTGACCATCGGCGAGTTCGCCGCGATGGTCGACGCCGCGCGCGAAGGCCGGCCGGTCGAGCGCGAGCGCCAGCGGCAGTGATTTCGTGAAAGGAGAATGACGTGAAGAAACAGACGATTCTCGCCCTCGGATTTTCGCTTCTCTTCGTCGCCGCCGCCGCCGAGCCCGCGTTCGCGTACGTGCTGCTCTCCCCGCGCCGGCGCTGGTCCTCGACGCCCGTGACCGTGCGCGTCTACAACGTCGGCAACAGCACCATCACCGACGGCAGCGGCGGCGTCAACGCCACCGTCAGCGCCATTCGCGCCTGGGGCATCATCAGCTCCTCGACCACCAGCTCTCCCGCCGTGCGCGGCTCCGCGCCCGCGACCATCATGCTCAACACGAACGGCGGCATCTGCACCGGCAACTGCCTCGCCGCCACGCTCACCGGCTACTACACCAGCCAGGCCGGCGACGACCGCATCAACGACGCCGACGTCTACACCAACACGTCGGTCCAGCTCTATTCGTCGGGCGAGTCGGGCTGCAGCGCCGAGTACGACATCAACGGCATCATGACCCACGAAGTCGGCCACGTGATCGGCATCGGCCACTCGAACGTCGCCGGCGCGACCATGTATCCGTCCGTCAGCGCCTGCAACACCGGCCCGCGCTCGCTCGCCGCGGACGACATCGCCGCCCGCGACGACCTGTATTGATCTTGATCCCGATTCCCGTGGAGCGGTGGGCTTTCAGCCCACCGCCCCCGGTCGCGAAGCGATACGATCCCCAGTCAATGAAACGACTGCTCGCAGTCACCGCGATCCTCTTCGCCAGTTGCGCCGCGACTCACTCCCCGCAACCGCGCGCCGATTGGACCGCCGTCGATGCGGCCCTCGGTCGCAGCGGCTCGGCCCAGCCGGGAAACGTGCACAAGTACGGATTTCCGCGCGGCGATCTCGATGTCCGCATCGACGAGGTTCGCCTGAAGCCCGCGCTCGCCCTCGGCTCCTGGGCCGCGTTCCTGGACACGGGCAGCGGCCACGCCATGGCCATGGGCGATCTCGTGCTGACGGAAGACGAAGTCAACGACGTGATCTCCGCGCTGCAAGCCGGCGGCATCGAGCAGAGCGCGTTGCACACAATCAC
>DATFHJ010000250.1:0-4302 GCA_035248585.1 Thermoanaerobaculia bacterium | reverse complement strand
GGGCGGCATCCCGTTCGTCGCCGCGCCGATGATGCAGCGCGGGCATCTGTCGCGCTTCGATCTTCTGCTGCTCCCCGTGCTCGCGATCACCTCGGCGATCGCGACGGCGTACGTATTCTGGCGCGTGGGATTGCGGGGACGCGTCCCCGCCGCCTAACGCTTGCAGTCGCGGTGCACGATCTCGACGGTGTAGCCGAGCTTCGCGAGGTCGGTGAAGAGGCGCTGGCCGATGGCCACGGAGCGATGCTTGCCGCCGGTGCAGCCGATGCCGATCGTGAGATAGCTCTTCATCTCCTTGCGATAGCCGGGCAGCGTGTAGGAGATGAAGTCGAGGAGGCGGCGGTAGAACTCTTCGTATCCCGGCTGCGCCTTCAGATACTCGACCACCGGCGCGTCGAGTCCCGTCTGCGGCCGCAGCGATTCGACGAAATGCGGGTTCGGCAGGAAGCGGACGTCGAAGAGCAGGTCGAGGTTGTACGGCAGGCTGTATTTGAAGCCGAACGTGATGATGGTGACGAAGAGCGAGAGCTCCTGCGGGGAGATGTCGAACCGCCGCATGACCTCGGCCTTGAGCTCGTGCACGGAAAACTGCGACGTGTCGATGGCGAGGTTCGCCAGCGACTTCACTTCCGTCAGCGCTTCGCGCTCGGCCTGAATCGCCTCCAGCAGCGGCCGCCCTTTTTCGAGCGGATGCGGGCGGCGCGTTTCGGAGTAGCGCCGCGCGATCACTTCGTCCGTCGCTTCGAGAAAGATCAGCACCGCGTTCGGCACGAGCCTCTGCAGCGTCTCGCGATAGAACCGCGGAAACCGCGTCGCGAAGTCGTGCGTGCGCACGTCGACGACGATGCCGACGCGGCTGGCGTGCTCGTGCGCCGTCACCTCGTCGAGATACGGCTCGATCAGCTCGATCGGCAGGTTGTCGGTGCAGTAGAAGCCGAGGTCCTCGAGCGTCGACTGCACGTAGCTCTTGCCGGACCCGGAGAGGCCGGTGATCACGACGAGGTATTCGGGGGGCTTCATGCTCACTTGAGGACGTCGCTGAGGGTCTCGCCCTGGCGCGCGATCTTCTCGTCGATACGGCGCGTGAACTCGCGCGCCGAGTCGTAGCCCTGCAGTTTCATGAGGTGATTGCGCGCCGCCACTTCGACGAGTAGTGCAAGGTTGCGTCCCGACGCGACGGGCAAGCGCACGTACGGCTTCGACACGCCGAGCAGCTCGTACGTCTCGCCGGTGATGCCGAGGCGGTCGTACTCCGTTCCTTCCACCCACTTCTCCAGCTTCACCACCATGTCGATCGGCTTCACGTCGCGCGTCGACGCGACGCCGAAGAGGTCTTTGATGTCGATGATGCCGATCCCGCGCAGCTCCATGTGATGGCGGAGCATGTCGTTCGAATATCCGAGCAGGACGTCGTTCGGATGGCGCTTCACGACCACGAGGTCGTCGGCGATGAGGCGATGCCCGCGATAGACGAGATCGAGCGCGCACTCGCTCTTGCCGATGCCGCTGTCGCCGAGGAGCAGGACGCCGATGCCGTAGACGTCGAGGAGGCCGGAGTGCATCGTGATGCGCGGCGCCATCGTCTCTTCGAGAAAGTACGTCGTGCGGGTGATGGTCGTCGACGACATGGCCGGCGTCGAGAACAGCGGCACGCCGCGCTTCTCGCATTCGACGCGGAACTCGTCGAGCGGCGTGATGGCTTTGGTGACGATGAAGCAGGAGATGTCGAGGCCGGCCACGTCGCGGATGCGCTTCTCGCGCAGGCGCGGCGGAAGGCTCTGCAGGTATTTCGTTTCCGACGCGCCGATGATCTGGACGCGCCACGGCTTGATGTATTCGTAGTAGCCGGCGAAGGCCAGTCCCGGCTTCTGCACGCGCGGGCGGGCGATGACGCGATTCAGGCCGTCGTCGCCGGTGACGAGCTTGAGCTGCAGCTCGTCGAGGACGGCCGAGCGCAGCGAGGCCACGGTGGTTTCGATGAAGTCTTCGTCGCGCACGGCCGCAATGTACGACCGTGCGCGACGAAATGGAAGGGAGCTACCTGGTCTTGATGGACGCCTGGGCCGCGGCTTCGATCTTCTCGTCGAGATCCTTGACGGCCTTCTTGTCGCGGATCTTGTCCTTGCCGGAGGCGGTGTTCACTTCGACGACGACGACGAGGTCCTGTCCGGCCAGCGCGGGATTGCTCTTGCCGGCGAAGGTGAAGGTGTAGTCCTTGAGATTGGCCGGGTTCGAGGCGTCGCTGCCGACCGCCTGCGAGGTGCCCATTTCCGTGCCGATGGAAGCGCCGACGCCGAGCTCACCGCCGCCGCCCATCTCCGAGGCGCCGCCCGCGTAGTTGCGGTTGCGCTTTTTCTCCGCGACCTCCATGCCGGCCGGCGGCCCGAAGAGGATCACGAACTTGCCGCGCGTCGACGCGGAGCCTTTGACCTTGCCCATGGTCAGGTACTTGTCGGCCATTTCGGCGCGCTTCGTCACTTCCTTGGTGAAGGCATCGCCGCCGCGCTTCGCACGGAACGCCGCCACGAACTTCTCCGCATCCGCGGCGCTCGTGAGCGCCTGCCACTCCGCCTTCTCCGCCTTGGTGAGGAAGTAGCTCTCCGGCGTGTCCGTCCACTGGTTGTACATCCCGAGATCCGCGGCAACCGCGAACACGGGCGCGACCAGCAACATCGCGATCAACAGCATCTTTTTCATGAGTTCCTCCGGTATGGACCGGCCGCATGATAGCGGCGCCGCCGAAGGGAACACCGCGCCCGCGACGAAATTTCACGGTTTCGTGATCGTAGCGGGCGGGGCGTTAGGCGGTTAGAACTCCGGCGCGATCAGGCCGAGGTTGCTGTCCCGCCGCTTGTAGATCACCGACACCTTGTCGGAGTCGATGTCGCGGAAGACGATGAACTCGTTCTTCGAGTCGTCGAGGCGCAGCGCGGCCTCTTCGATCGACATCGGCCGGATGGCCAGGTTGTTCGTCTTGATGATGCGCGGACGATTGTGATCGCCGGTCTCGCGAAGCTGGCCGGGCTCGAGCACCTGCACCGCCCACTCCGTGATGTCCTTGCGGCCGTTGCCGTCCTTCCGGTGGTGATCGCGGATCTTCTTGCGGTTCTTCTGGGCCTGGCGCTTCAGGTGATCGATGGCCTGATTGATCGCGTCCTGCATCGACTCGTCGGATTCCTGCACGGTCTTCACGTCGTGCTCTTTGCCGACGATCAGCACCTCGCAGATGTTGCGGTACTTCTCGACCTGCAGCACCACGCGGACCTCGATGACGTCATCGAAGAGCCGCTCCTCGATCTTCGCCAGCTTCTTCTCCACCAGGTCCCGGATGTTGGGAGGAATGTCGTAGTTGCGGCCGGAAATCTCGGTAGCCATAGGTTGTGTGCCTCCGCATGCGTGAGTGGAGCGGCGGGCTTCAGCCCGCCGAAGGGTCACCGGGAAACCGGGAGACCGACGGCGGGCTGAAGCCCGCCGCTCCACTGTTTGATTTTCAAAAGATCTGTTTGCGGTCCGTGGACGACGGGATGTTCAGCTCGTCGCGGTACTTGGCCACGGTCCGCCGGGCGATGTTAATCCCCTCATCGTTCAAAATCTTCATGATCTTGGAATCGCTGAGAGGCTTGCGCGGGTCCTCGTTCAGGATGTAGCTCTGGATCTTCTTCTTCACCGTCAAACTGGAGATGTCTTCTCCGGTATCGGAATCGATTCCGCTGTGGAAGAAGTACTTCATCAGGAAGAGGCCGCGCGGGGTGTGCATGTATTTGTTCGAGACCACGCGCGACACGGTGGACTCGTGCATCTGGATGTCGTCGGCGACGTCGCGGAGGACGAGCGGGCGCAGGAAGTCGATGCCCTTCTCGAGGAACTCGCGCTGGTGCTTGACGATGGACTCGGCCACTTTGTAGATCGTCCGCTGGCGCTGATCCAAGGATTTGATCAGCCAGACCGCGGAGCGGATCTTGTCCTTGATGTAGTTGACGGTCTCGCCGTCCTGCTTCGAGTCCATCGAGTTGAGCATCGACCGGTAGCCGCTGTTGATGCGCAGCTTCGGCATGCCGTCCTCGTTGAGCACGATCACGTATTCGTCGCTGACCTTGTGCACGTAGACGTCGGGCTCGACGTAGATCGCTCGCTCATTGGAGTACTTCCTCCCAGGTTTGGGATCGAGGTGCTTGATGACCTCGACGATGCCCTCGAGCTTCTTGAGGTCGATGCCGAGGACCTTCGCCAGGGGGACGAATTTCCGCTGCATGAACTCGTCCCAGTGATCGCGGACGATGATCTCGACGAGCGGATCGTCGA
>DATFHJ010000249.1:0-32655 GCA_035248585.1 Thermoanaerobaculia bacterium | reverse complement strand
TCCGCTGCACGTACACCGTCTGCGTCTTCGCGGCGGCGGCAGCGGCGCGTCCGCGCCGTCCACGCGGCAACTGCGCCGCGGCGCCCGCGGGTCCGGAGCCCTGTCCGCTCTGCGCCGCACGGCGCATCGGATCGCCGCCGGACTGTGAGCCTGCAGAGCCGCCGTCGGCCACTTCCGTCGACGGCTTGAAGCGCAGCGCGGCGTTCTGCACGCGCAGCACATCGCGCACCGTCGAGACGTCGATCGTCACGTTCGCCGTCATCTTCGGCCGCAGCCGTTCTTCCGGATTGTCGACTTCGATGATCACCGGATACGTGACGACGTTCTGATTGACGATCGCGTTGTAGCGGATCTGCGAGATGCGCCCGCGGAATTCTTCCTCGGGATACGCATCGACCGTGAAGCGCGCCGGCTGGCCGACCTTGATGCGGCCGATGTCCGACTGATCGACGTCGGCCTGGATCTGCATCTTCGTCAGGTCCTGGGCGATCTCGAAGAGCGTCGGCGCCTGGAACGATGCGGCGACGGTCTGCCCGACTTCGTACTGCTTGTCGACCACGACGCCGTCGGTCGGCGACGTGATCCTCGTGTAGCGCAGATTCGTCGTCGACTGATTGAGCGCCGCTTGCGACTGCGCCGTCTGTGCGCGCGCGGCCTTGAACGCATTCTGCGCGGCATCGACTTCGGCCTGCGCCGTGAGGCCCGCGTCCAGGAGCCGGCGCTGGCGCTCGTACTTGATGCGCGCGTCATCGGTCTCGACCTGCGCGCGCGTCACGTCGGCACGGCGCTGTTCGACCTGGGCCTGGAACGGCGTCGGATCGAGCTCGGCCAGCAGTTGTCCCTTTTTCACGCGGCTGTTGAAGTCCGCGTAGAGCTGCGAGATCACGCCCGAGACCTGACTGCCGATCTGCACGGTCGTCACGGCCGAGACGGTGCCGGTGGCGGTGACCGTCATGGTGATGTTGCCGCGATCGACTTTTTCGGTTTTGTACTGTTCGCTCTTTTTTCCGCGTCCCTTGCAGGCCAGAAGCGCCGCGATCAGGAACAGCGTGGTGAGTTTGCTTCGCATCCCAACTCCATACGACGTCGAAAGGGGGTTCGTTGAATGGCGCGCGAGAGTCTAGCGTGCAATGTGCCACCGTGTGTGACGGAACGGTGGCGCGGCTGTGATCGCATTCAAAGCAGGGTCCGCTGGTGCACAAAATGGCATGCAATGGAATTCGGTTATCATGTGCCGCGCTTTTTTTTCCACTACGAATGCGAGGCCCCCGATGCTGATGCGTCACCGTTTTGTGCTTCTCGCCTGTTCCCTGCTGATCCTCGTGTTCACGCTGCCGTCACTCGCGCAGAGCAACGCCGCGGCGGCAACGGAAACGACGCTCGCGAAGTGGAACGACACTCCCGACGCCTACTTTCTCACCGAGGCGGAACAGCAGGAGTGGTGGTCGTTCAAGACCGATGAAGAGCGGCGGCAGTTCATCGACCGCTATTGGGCGCGGCGCGATCCGACGCCCGGCACGCCGGTGAACGAGTTCCAGGAAGCGATCACGAAGCGGATCGAAGCGGCCGACGAGCGATTCCGGGTCGGAGAGGTGCGCGGCTCGATGACCGACAAGGGTCAGGTCTATATCATCTTCGGCGCGCCGTCGCGCATGAAGGATGACCGGGTGACCGCGCCGTCGGCGGGCGATCCGTTTACGCGCGGCTCCAACGGCAACGAGACGAACAGCACCTGGTACTACGATCAGGCGCGCACGCCGCGCGTGCTGGAGATGCTCAACCGGCCGTCGCTCGAGTTCACGTTCGTCGTCGATCCGAACCGGCGCCGCGATCAGCTGCAGAATCCCGGCTTGATGCACACGCTTCGCGAGCAGCTCGCGCAGCGCAGCATCGTCTCGACGGTGCTCAAGGTCACGCGCCCGCTGGCCACGATCATCGAGGCCTCGTCGACGGCGACGATTCCCGCGGACGTCGCCCGCCATCTCGATGCCGCGCACGAACCGGGCGCCGCGCCGCTGCGCACCGCGAGCGTGTGGCGCAACGACGGAAAGCCGCTCGCGCTGGCGTGGATCACGATTCCGAAACGCGGCGCGAACGAAGGACCGCTCATGCTCTTCGGCCGCGTGCGCGATGCGGAACAGCGCGTCGTCGCGCAGATCGCGCGTGAAGTCGGACCGGCGGAAGGATTCTCGACCGGCGCGGATGCGTCGGTGTACGCGGCGCAGCTGCAGCTGCCGTCCGGCGCGTATGACGCCGACTTCGTCCTCGTCGAACAGAACGACAACTCCGCGCCGGTGGCGAAGAGCAGCGGCAAAGTGATCGTGCCGCAGGACGCCGGCGGGTTCGCCGTGTCGTCGCTGCTGCTCACGCACGAGATCGCGCTGCAGCCTTCGATGCTCAGCGCCGTCGACCTCGGGCGTACGCCGCTGCGGCCGCGCGCCGACGCGACGTTCAGCACGCGGGAATCGATGTGGTACGTCTTCGAAGTCGCGAATCCGACCGATGCCTCGAAGGTCGCCGTCACGGCGCGGCTGCGCGGGAACGGCGAGATGAAGTCGATCGACGTGCAGTCCGGGCTCACGCCTATGGCGGGCGGACATTACATCGGAGGATACGAGCTCCCGCTCAAGAGCATCGCGCCGGGAGACTACACGTTGTATGTGACGATCGCGGACGGCGGGCGGCAGGAAGTGCGCCGCGCGGACTTCCGTGTGGTTGAGCCCGTGATTCGATAATTCGGGCGGGGAATTCAAAAATCCGTTCGGCCGGACAAAAAAAAACCTCACCGAACTTTGGTGACGGACTAGCTAACGAATTCAAAATCAATAAAATCGGCCCGCCATCGAGCTCTCGCCCATCGGGGGCACATCGATTGCGGTTCGGTCGCACTACCAGTAACCCGTCGGGAATGTCCCCGCGGGCAAGTCTCGAGACCCTGCCCTCTCCGGTGCCCTCAACACTCGGAGCCGGCAATGTCGGAATTCCAACCATCAAGGAGAGAGGAATGAACGCATCTCGTAGGGTTCTGTTTTATGCGTTGGCGATGCTGCTCGTCAGTTCGTCGCTATTCGCACAAGGGTTCCAGATCGGCGGCGTCATCGGCCAGGTCACGGACGAAACGGGCGGCGTGCTGCCCGGCGTCAGCGTGACGGTGACCAGCGTCGACCGCGGTCTGACCCGCACGGAGACGACGGACAGCCAGGGCAAGTTCCGTTTTGCCTCGCTGCCGCTCGGCACGTATCGCGTGGAGGCGGCGCTGTCCGGCTTCCAGAGCGCGAAGCACGACATGGTCCGCGTCGAGGCGGACAAGAACACGACGGTCGATTTCTCGATGCGCCTGGCCGGCACGTCGGAGTCGTTGACCGTCACCGCGGAAGCGCCGGTCGTCGATCCGACGACGGCGACCGTCACCACGCGCGTTTCGACCGAGGAGTACGAGAAGGCGCCGGTCGGCCGCAGCTATCAGAGTCTCGTCGGCCTCGCGCCCGGCATCACCGGCGGCGCGGCCAGCAACCCGAACTCGAGCGGCGCGCTGTCGTCCGCGAACCAGTTCCTGTTCGACGGTGTTGACTCGACCGATCCGACGACCGGTACGTTTGGCTCGAACCTGAACTTCGAGGCCATTCAGGAAGTCAACGTCATGACCAACGCGGTGTCGGCCGAGTACGGCCGCGCCACCGGCGCGGTCGTCAACGTCATCACCAAGTCCGGCACGAACGACTTTGAAGGGTCCTTGAAGTCGATCGTCTCGAACGACGAGTGGAACGATCAGAACAAGACCATCAACCAGATCAGCGGCGCGTCGTTCGAGCGCACGAAGATCGACCACAACAACATCCGCTACGCGGCGACGCTCGGCGGACCGCTCTGGAAAGACCACCTCTGGTTCTTCGGCGCGTACGACACCTACAAGCCGTTCTCCTCGGCCGCGACCACGACGGTTACGAACGAAGAGTACAGCTCCAAGGAAGTCCAGAAGTTTCAGAACTACCGCCTGAACTGGCAGATCACGCCGTCGCAGGGCGTGTGGGCGAAGTTCTCCGATGACCCGATCACCGGCATTGCCCGCAACTACTCCGGCGCCACGGACATCTACACGCTGTCGCGCCAGGATCAGGGCGGCGACTCCCGCGTGCTGCAGTACTCCGGCGTCTTCGGCAGCAACTTCACGGTCGACGCGATGTTCGGAAAATCGACCGGCAAGATCATCGTCTCCCCGTGGGCCATCGGTCCGTTCGACAACGGCGCCGCGATCCTGAACAACAACAACACCATTCCCCTCTGCACCGGCGGCGCGACCACGAACTGCGCCAGCCCGTCCGGCCAGTACTACAACGGCAACTACTTCGGACCGAACAACAACACCTCCCGCCCGCGCAAACAGTACGTTCTCGCCGGCACCTACTTCGCGTCGCTCGGCGGCCAGTCTCACGAGCTCAAGGCCGGTATCGACCGCCAGAACTTCGAGTCCGGTACGTACTACAGCTACGGCAACGACCGCCTGTATGTCGTGCGCAACTACAACGTCTACAACGGTACGTTCACGCCGGTCCAGCGCCGCGACTTCCTCAACCCGGGCCCGCAGGTCTCCGAAGGCAAGATCGACTCGGTCTATCTGCGCGACAAGTTCAGCATCGGTCGCCGCTGGTTCTTCGAGGTCGGTGGCCGTTACGAGAAGCAGGACGGACAGAATGACGTCGGCGCCAACGTCGTCGAGGCTTCGACCTTCGCGCCGCGCCTCTCGATGAACTACGACCTCTTCGCGAACGGCCAGACCCTGGTCACCGCGTCGTACGGCCGTTACTACGACTTCATCCTGCAGTCGTTCGCCGACAACTACGCCGAGGGCGCGCAGCGCGCGAACTTCGACCTCTATGTCTGGAACGCGACGACCAGCCAGTACGTCTTCAACCGCCAGGTCATCACCGCCGGCGGACAGTCGCTGACCCCGGCCGCGCTCGGACTCGACCCGAACAAGATGGATGAGTACACGGTCGGCCTGCAGCACCAGCTCGGCCGCAGCGCGGGCGTCATGCTCCGCTACGTCCACCGCAAGTGGAGCGACCTCATCGAGGACCACTACGACTACGACGCCGACGGCAACATCATCAGCGATTACTTCAACTACGACGGCGCGTTCCGCGACTACGACGCCCTCCAGGCGCAGTTCGACAAGCGCTTCGGCAACAACTGGTCGCTGCTCGCGAACTACACCTACTCGCGGACGAAGGGCAACTTCTTCTCGAACTTCGCCAGCGTCCTGGTCGACTTCCCGAACAGCACCTGCGTCACGAACGACACGACGGTCGGCAACAACGGCACCCTGCCGTGCGCCGATGTCATGAACAGCATCGAAGGCCGGGCGACGTATGACTCGCCGCACGTGGCGAACGTCCTCGGCACGTACGGCTTCCACCTCGGTCCGGTGAACCTGACCTTCGGCGTGGGCAGCCGCTATCGCAGCGGCTTCGCGTTCTCGAAGATCGGTTCCGCCACCGTCGTCGATCCGTTCGGCGAGCTCGGCGAATCGTACAGCTACTACTACGAAGGCACGGGCTCGGATCGTCTCCCGTCCGTGTGGTCGATCGACAACTCGCTCGAAGCCACGTTCGGCGTCTTCCACGGCATGGAAGTCGGCGTGAAGGGCGAAGTGTTCAACGTCACCAACCGCCAGGGGCAGATCAACACGACCACGAACACCTGGTCGAACGCCAACACCGTCGCCGCCCAGACCTCCCGCAACAACTTCGGCAAAGCGACGTCGCGCACGCACTACCAGGATCCGCGCAGCTACCGCGTGACGGTCCTGTTCCGCTTCTAATCGCTACCTACGCTTCAAACGAAACGCCCCGGCCTGAGGCCGGGGCGTTTTGCGTAAATGAAGATCGTCGGAATCAGCGGCAGCCTCCGCCGGCACTCCTCCAACTCGACATTACTGCGAGCAGTCGAACGGATCGCGCCGCCCGGCGTCGAGATCATTCTCTATGACGGCCTCGGAGAGCTTCCTCCGTTCAACCCCGATCTGGATCAGGAAGGGTCGGTGCCGCCGGATGCGGTGGCAAGGCTGCGAAGCTTGCTCATCGACGCCGATGCCTTGCTCATCTCTTCGCCCGAGTACGCACACGGCGTTCCGGGCGTCCTGAAGAACATGCTGGATTGGCTGGTCTCGACGGGTGAGCTCGTAGGAAAACCGGTGGCACTCCTGAACGCCTCGCCGGCGGGCGGCATGTACGCACAAACGTCCCTCCGCGAAACGCTGCAGACCATGAACTGGAAGCTGGTAATCGAAGCCTCGCGCATGGAACCGTTCGTGGCGCGGAAGATCGTTGGGGAGATCGAGGAAGAGGCGATTCTGCGGGTGCTCGAATCCGTCGTGTCGACTCTGCTCCGTCAGGCGCCTTCGGAACGCCGGCGTCCCGCCGGCTGATCGGGCGGGAGGCGAGACGCCTCCCGATCAGCCGCCGAGACGGCGGCGTTCCGAAGGAAAGCCCCGTGCTATGCTTCGCCCCCGATTTTCGCGAGGTTGACACATGGCCCTTTTCTCCAAGGAAGTCGCGCCGCCGAAGCCGGCGGTGCGCAGTGATACGCCCGTCATGCCGGGCGGCACCGGAACCTACATCGGACCCAACATCACCATCGAGGGAACGATCACCGGCACGGAGCTGCTGGTCGTCGAAGGCAGCGTGCGCGGCAACATCAATCTCAGCGCCGATCTGCGCGCGGGAACGAAGGCGCGGATCGAAGCGACCGTGCACGCGCGCAACGTCCTCGTGGAAGGCAGACTGACGGGCGACATCTCCGCCGACGAGCGCGTCGAGCTCGTGGCGACCGCCACCGTCGACGGAAACATCAAGGCGCCGAAGATCGTCGTCGCCGAGGGCGCGAAATTCCGCGGCTCGGTCGACATGGGATCGAAGGTGCCGCACGAAGGCGCGGAGCACGCGCCCGTGAAAGCAAAGTAAGCCCGGAGGGAATCAAATGTCCGCAATCGAAACCAGCGCCTTCGCGCAACAGCGCGGCCTGCGCGAGCCGCGCGAGTACGCCAACTACATCGACGGCCAGTGGGTGAAGTCGAAGTCCGGAAAGGTCTTCGAGAACCGCAATCCTGGCAACCAGGATGATCTCGTCGGCACGTTCCAGGAATCGAATGCCGACGATCTCAACGCCGCGGTCGACGCGGCCTCGCGCGCGTACGAGTCGTGGCGGCTCACGCCCGCGCCGAAGCGCGCCGAGTTTCTCTACCGCGTCGGCGACATCCTCAAGCGCGACAAGGACAAGATCGCGCGCGAGATGACGCGCGAGATGGGCAAGGTCTTCGACGAGACGAAAGGCGACGTGCAGGAAGCGATCGACATGGCCTTCCTCGCCGCCGGCGAAGGCCGCCGTCTTTTCGGTGTCACGACGCCGTCCGAGCTGCACAACAAGTTCAACATGGCCGTGCGCATGCCCCTCGGCGTGGCCGGTCTCATCACGCCGTGGAACTTTCCGATCGCCATCCCGGCGTGGAAGGGCATGGCCGCGCTCATCTGCGGCAACACCGTCGTCATCAAGCCGGCCTCGCTCACGCCGCTCTCCGTGGTCATGCTCGCCGAGGCCTTCGAAGAAGCGGGACTGCCGAAGGGCGTGTGGAACGTCGTCACAGGCGGCGGGCGCGAAGTCGGCGAGCCGATGCTCAAGCACTCCAAAGTCCGCGTGATCTCGTTCACCGGATCGACCGACGTCGGCCGCGACATCAACGTCGCCTGCGCGCCGACGTTCAAGCACGTTCACCTCGAGATGGGCGGCAAGAACATCATCATGGTGATGGACGACGCCGACGTCGATCTCGCCGTCGACGGCGCGCTCTGGGGCGCGTTCGGCACGACCGGCCAGCGCTGCACCGCCGCCTCGCGCGTGGCCGTGCACAACAAGGTCTACGACGAGTTCGTGGAGAAGCTCGCCGCGCGCGCGAAGAAGCTGCGCGTCGGAAACGGGCTCGATCCGAACGTCGACATGGGTCCGAGTGTTTCCGAATCGCAGCGGCAGACCGTGGAGCAATACGTGAAGATCGGCAAGGATGAAGGCGCGACCTGCGTCGCCGGCGGCAACGCCTTGCGCGACGGCGACTACGCGAAGGGCTTCTTCCACGAGGCCACCGTGTTCGCCGACGTGAAGCGCGACATGCGCATCGCCCAGGAAGAGATCTTCGGCCCGGTGACGGCGGTGATGCGCTGCGACTCGCTCGAGGACGCGATCGCCATCGGCAACGGCGTGAAGTACGGCTTGTCGTCGTCGATCTACACGCGCGACATCAACAAAGCCTTCGCCGCAATGCGCGACATGTACACCGGCATCTTCTACGTGAACGCACCGACCATCGGCGCCGAGGTGCATTTGCCGTTCGGTGGCGTCAAGGAGACGGGCAACGGACATCGCGAAGCGGGTGTCGCCGGCATCGACGTGTTCTCGGAGTGGAAGTCGATCTACGTCGACTACTCCGGCAGTCTGCAGAGGGCGCAAATTGACACGGAGCTTTAGTTTTTGGACTGCGGCGGCAACCGCCGCCGCTTTCTTATACGGCAGCGCGGCGAGCGCCCAGTCCAACGCCGACCGCATCATCGACTACGAGCTCGCCAACTCGCGCGCGTACGACACGCTCTCCTACCTCACCGACAACATCGGCCCGCGCCTCTCCGGCTCGAAGAGCGCCGACCTCGCGGTGAAGTGGACGACGAAGACGCTGCGCGAGTGGGGAATCGAGACGCGCAACGAGGCGGTGATGGTGCCGCACTGGGTGCGCGGCGTGGAGCGCGCGCGGCTCGTGTCGCACAACGACCAGAAGATCGTGCTCACGGCCCTCGGCGGCAGCGTCGCCACGCCGGCGGACGGCATCGCCGCCGAGGTCATCGAAGTGCCGTCGTACGACGAGCTCGTGAAGCTCGGGCGCGCGAAGATCGCCGGAAAGATCGTCTTCTACAACAAGGCGATGGACATGGCCCTCGTCGAAAGCGGGCGCGCGTTCGAAGCGTATGGCGACGCGGTGACGTTCCGGAGCACCGGCGCGTCGCGCGCCGCGGAGTTCGGCGCCGTGGCGTCCGTCATCCGCTCCGTGGCCTCGGCGTCGCTGCGCACGCCGCACACCGGCGCGATGCGCTACGACGAGAAGCAGCCGAAGATCCCCGCCGCGGCCATGACGACCGAGGATGCGGACCTCGTACACCGGCTGCTCGCGAAAGGCGAGCGCGTGCGGATGCACCTCGTGCTCACGCCGCGGACGCTGCCTGACGTGCAATCGGCGAACGTGATCGGTGAGATTCGCGGCAGCCAGCGGCCCGACGAGATCGTGCTCATCGGCGGCCACCTCGATTCCTGGGACCTCGGCACGGGCGCCATCGACGACGGCTCGGGCGTGGCCATGGTGATGGAAACGCTGCGGGTGCTGAAAGAGCTCGGCATCCGCCCGAAGCGCACCATCCGCGGCGTGCTGTTCATGAACGAAGAGAACGGACTGCGCGGCGGGCACAAATACTTCGACAACGTCTCGAAGCGCGAGGAGTTGCACAAGCACGTCGCGGCAATCGAGACCGACGCCGGCGCCGCCACGCCGACCGGCTTCATCACCACGCTCGAAGGATCCGCGCTGGAGCGGATTCAATCGCGCGCGCGCGTGTTAGGCCGCATCGCGCCGATCAAGTTCACCAGCTCCAAGCACACCGGCGCCGATACCTCGCCGCTCACCGACGCCGGCGTCCCCGGCTTCGGCCTCGTCCCCGATCCGCGCCACTACTTTGATTTCCACCACACCCCCGCCGACACGCTGGACAAAGTGGATCCGAAAGCACTCGCGCAGAACACCGCCGCGCTCGCGGCGCTGGCGTACCTCCTCGCCGACGAGTAAAGGAACGCCGGCGTCCCGCCGGCTGATCGGGCGGCGTCCCGCCGCCCGCGGCGCCGAGACGGCGCCGGGCCAGCCGGCGAGGACGCCGGCGTTCCGCCTCGCCGAACGGAACCGCTTCCCGGCGTGTTTCAAGAGCGAGATGAAACACGATCGCTCCCTGGCCGCTCTCGCCTTCGTCATCGTCTGCATCGTCTGGGGAACGACCTACCTCGGCATCCGCATCGCGGTCGAAACGATCCCGCCGCTGCTGCTGACCGGCATCCGCTACACGATCGCCGGCATGGTGATGCTGCCGCTGCTCCTCCTGCGCGGCGAGCGGATTCCGCGCGACCGCCGCACGCTCGGCAACATCGCCATCGTCGCGCTGCTGCTGATCGCCGGCGGGAACCTCGCGCTGGTCTGGGCGGAACAGTGGGTGCCGAGCGGGCTGGCCTCGCTCCTGGTCGCGGTCGGCCCGTTCTGGGCGACGTCGATCGAAGCGTTGCGGCGCGACGGCGAGAGGATCTCGCTCCGGCAGGCGGTCGGGATGGCGATCGGATTCGGCGGCGTGGCGATGCTCGTCACCCCGCACGGCGCCGGCGGCGCATTCGACTCGCGCTTCATTGCCGGCGCGCTGATCATCCTGGCAGGCGCGATCGCGTGGCAGGGCGGCTCGGTGCATGCGAAACACGCCTTGAAGGACAAAGTCTCGCCCTTGCTTTCGGCGGCGCTGCAGTCACTCTTCGCCGGGGTCGTGCTCACCGTGACCGGGCTGGCGGCCGGCGAAGCGCCGCGCTTTCATCCGAGCACGCGCTCGCTGATCGCGCTGGCCTACCTCACCCTGTTCGGATCCATCATCGCGTACTCCGCTTACACGTACGCCTTATCGAAAATCCGCGTGTCGACAATGTCGCTCTACGCCTACATCAACCCGGTCGTGGCCGTGCTTCTGGGATGGCTGGTTCTGAAAGAGACTCTGACGCCGGCGTCGATTGCGGCGATGGCGATCATTCTGGCCGGCGTGGCGGTCGTCCAGACATCACCGCGCGGCTCAGCCGCGGTCGTTCAAAGCCGCACGCGCACCCATCCCCTCACCACGCGCGGCGACTGCAGCGGTACTCCGCGATCGAGCACGTTCAGCGCGTCGGCCGCGAACGTGAGCGCGAGGCGCTTGACCGGCACGGTGTAGCGCAGCGCGACGTCGAGCGAATTCGCGTCGTCGTTGATGAAGTTGTTGGGCGCGCTGCTGTGGCGATACGCAACCATCGCCGCGACCGACTGCGTGCCGACCGGGATCTCGGCGCTGAACCAGGCGTTGGCCACGTGCGGCCAGATCGGCGACCCGGGGAAGCGGTCGCGGTACGTGTCGGTGTACGTGTAATTCAGCCCCGCCTCGAAGCGGTCGAAGAGGCGGTAGGAGCTGTCGAGCTGCAGCGAGGTGAAGGCGAGGGCGTTCTCGAATTCCTTGCGGATGGCGATGAGGCGCGCACTGCCGGTCGAACCGAGGGCCATGACGTAGCCGAGCGTGAATTCGTCGACGTTCGACGGGTAGCGCGACGCCGACGCGGTGATCGCGTTGCGCCCGCGGCCGCGCGGATCGAACGACACGGCGAGCTGCGCGCTGAGCTCATCGTCGTTCGGCGGCTGACCGCCACCCGGCGCGTATCCGAACATCGTGTTGCCGTTCCCGTATCGCAGGCCGGCATTCACGACCCAGCGATCGAGCCAGAGGCGATCGCTGACGAAGAGCGCGCGCGAATCGCTGTCGATGTAATCGACGCCGCCGCTGAGCACGTGATCGCCGGCCATGTAGGATGCTTTCGCCGACACCGAGTCTTCGCTGTCGTGGATGACCGGGAACGGGCCGACGGCGAGTTCCCCATGCGAGCGTCCGGCGGCGATCTCGCTGATGAGGCGCGGACTCCACTGCGCGATGTGTACGAGCGAGAGGAGGCGCGCGCTCTGATCGCCGCTGCGCGGGATGTCGACGTCGTCGGTGATGTACGTCGCGGCGAGGTTCTGGCGCTCGTCGAGTTGACCGGTGAGCTTGAGCTGGAAGCCGTGCCGGTCGTGCGGCGTGCCGTCCGCGCGCGAGCCGCCCCAGCCGGCGGCGAAGAACCAGAGCCGGTTCGGGATGATGCGGCCGCCGCTCGACGACTCGAGGAAGTGCTGCAGGCCGCCGTCGTCGCGAATGAAGCGATACGCTTCGCCGAGCCACGCGCCATTCGTGATCGTGTCGCGCAGGCTTACCGACAGCGTTTCGCCGCCGGAGCGCGTGCGCGCCGCGACCACGACGTCGCTGCCGTTCGCGTATTCGAGCGGTGTGATGCCTCGCACGAACGTCAGCTCCTCGGCGGTCTCGTTCAGAATCGGATTCTGCACGAGCCTCAGCGGCAGCTCGTCGAGCTCCTTCGCCGGCCCGCTCGAAAACGTCGCCGGCGCGAGATAGAGCGCGCTGCTGAGCGTGACCGGCATCGGCAGGCGATCGAGCGATTTCGCGTCGCGATGAAACGTGAGCGCGGTGTCGTGCACGACGCTGATCGTCGTCGCCGTCGAGGTCACGCTCTCCTCATCCTCGCTCGGCTCGAGCTGCGCATCCGCGCGCGCGACGCGCGCAAGCTCGACTACCGCCCGGCGGGTGAGCGTCTGCAGCCCCGTGCTCGCGAACGTTACCTCGTAGTCGCCCGGCGGCAGTGCGCCGAGCCAGTACGTGCCGCCCGGTCCCGTCGTCGTGACGCGCTCGTGCTGCAGCGCCGGGGAGACGACGGTGATGGTGGCGTTCGCGACGCCCTTGCCGCCGCTCGTGACGCGGCCGGTGAGCGCGCTCGTGCTGACGGCCGCGGACAGGGGGGCTCCGACGACGCTGAGCAGCAGGAGCGCGATCAAGAAGCGGTGGACGTTCAGCGACATTTCATCCTCGGTGCGGCGGCCATTCTGAGGCACACGTTATAGTCGAGCGCGTGCCGTCACGCATCCTCCTGATCGCGTTCCTGCTCGCATCAGCGTGCACCCGGCGCGATGCGCGTCCCGCGCCACCGTCGCTCAACGGCGCCCCCGTCATCCTGATCTCGATCGACACACTGCGCGCCGATCACCTGCCGGCCTACGGCTATCGCAACGTCGCCACGCCCGCCATCGACGCGCTCGCATCCGAGTCGCTGGTGTTCGAGAACGCGTACGCGCACTGCCCGATGACGCTCCCCTCGCACGTCTCCATGCTCACCGGCCTGCTCCCGCCGGAGCACGGCGTCCGCAACAACCTCGGCTTCCGCCTTCACGCCTCGCAGCATCCTTCGGTGCCCCAACTGCTGAAAGCCAACGGCTACGCCACCGGCGCCGCCGTGTCCTCGTATGTGCTCCGCGGCGACACCGGCCTGCGCGACGCTTTCGATTTCTATGACGATTCCGTCAGCCCTCCTGCCGGCGCGGCATTCGCCGAATACCAGCGCAGCGGCGCGGTCACGACGGCCATTGCGCAGCAGTGGATTGCGGGTCAACAGGCGAAGCCGTTTTTCTTTTTCCTGCATCTCTATGAGCCGCACGTTCCCTACGACTCGCCGACCAAGTCTTATGACGGAGAGATCGCGGTCGCCGACACAATCCTCGGCAATTTCTTTCGCTTCCTGAAAGAGAAGGGGATTTATGACCGCGCGCTGATCGTCTTGACCTCCGATCACGGCGAAGGACTCGGCGATCACGGCGAGGAACAGCATTCGATTCTGCTCTATCGCGAGGCCATTCACGTTCCATTGATCGTGAAACTGCCTGAGCGCCGCGCAGGCCGCATTACGGGCGTCGCCGCGAGTGTAGACATTGCCCGCACGATTGCCGACATGGCGAACCTTCCATTGAAGACCACGAGCGCGGTGTCACTGTTTCAATTGCCGGCCGAGCGCGAGGTCTACGCGGAAACGCTTTATCCCTATCTACAGCTCGGCTGGAGCGATCTCCGCTCCGTCATCAGCACGCGCTTTCATTACATCGAATCGCCGCGGCCGGAGTTGTACGACCTGCAGCGCGATCCGGCGGAGCGCGACAATGTCATTGAGAAGGAACGGCGTAAGGCAGCCGCCTTGCGCACGTCGCTCGCGCGCTATCCGCAAACCGCTGCCGTTCCGGTCGTCGATTCCGAAGCGGCGTCGCGATTGAGCGCCCTCGGCTATATCGGCAATGTGCGCAGCCGCCCTGATCCGCGCACGCTGCCGAACCCGCGCGACAGCATCGGCATCCTCGGCGATCTGCAAAAAGGATTTCGCCTCGCCGACGAGCAGCGCTTCCAGGAGGCAGTCGTCGTCCTCGAAGACATTGTGAAACGCCAGCCGCGTATGGTGGAAGTCTGGATTCGCCTTGGCCAGGTGCATGCCGCCATGGGCAACCACGAGCGTGCCCTCGAGGATTACAAGCGCGCGTCGCAGGCAGCCGGTGTGTTCTCGCCGGAGATCGTGGCGATGATCGGCGACGCGGCACTGGAGGCCGGGCGGTGGGACGAAGCGGAGCGAATCGGGCGCGAGCTGCCTGATGACGTCCTGCTCGCGGAGACTCTCGCTTCGCGCGGCGATTATGCCGGCGCATTGCAGGCAGTGGGGCGCGTGCGGACGCCGGTGTATGGTGCGGATGCGATTCGCGGAGAGATTTACGCGCGCACGGACCATCCCCGGGAAGCAATTGCGGCATTCGAGCGCGAGATCGCGGTGTTCCCATCGAACCGCCTGGCGTATGCGCGCCTGGCGCTGCTGCATTTCGCAATGGGGGATCGCAAGAATGGCGATCGCGTATTGCAGAGGCTCGTGACCGCGAATCCGACGCCGGTCGCCCGCGACCTGGCGAAGCGCACGCGCGACGCGGTGCAATGAAAAAGCCCCGGCGCGGATGCGCCGGGGCTCGGGAAACTAGAAGCGGATGCCGACGGACGCGCGCACGGTGCGCGGCGTCTGATAGGCGTTGTTATTGAGCGCCTTGCCGAAATTCGGGTCGACGCTGTAATGCACGCCCTCGACCGGCGTTTCAGTGTACGGATTGAAGCGCTGCAGCGTGGCGCCGGTGACGAAATCGCGGTTCGTCGCGCTGATGGCCGTGCGCACCGTGGTGTTGATGCTGGCCAGCACCGAGGCGTTGCCGTTCGCATTGAAGCCGACGTCGTGGCGGTTGAAGACATTCAGGACGTCGCCCTGCGCGAAGAGCTCGAAGCGGGAGACTTTCCGCGCCCAGCGGAGAGCGAGGTCCGTGCTCTGCACGTTCGGCAGGCGGACCGCGCCGCGCGGGCTGAAGTAATACGCGCCGTTGACGCCCTGATTGTAGCCGGTGGGGGTCGGCGCGCCGGCGTAGGTGCGGACGTCGATCGTGCCGAGGTACGACAGCGCGAAGCCGCTGTCGAAATTGTGCAGGAGCGTGGCATTGAGAGTGCCGAGGACCGCGGGGAACGGAATATCCATCCCGGCCCATGCCCGCAGGCGGTGGCGCTGATCGCCCTGCAGGTAACCGTCGGGATGATGGTTGTCGTAATTGAGATATTCGGGATAGTAGCTGCCGAAATTCGTGACCGCGCCCGGTCCCGAGGCCGACGTCTCGACTTCCGCGTTTCCTTTCAGTTTCGAGTACGTGTAATTGAAGCCGAACTGGTAACGCGACGGAGCCCAGCGCGTCTGCAGCTGCAGGCCCTGATATTCGCGATGGATATTGTCGCTGTTGACGATCTCCAGCATGTCGATCGGGATATTGAACACCGTGCCGTTCGGCAGGGTCTCGGTATTGATGTGACGCGTCTGCGTCGTCACGTTCGCGGCATAGAAGTCGTGCCAGTCGCGATTGATCAGGTCGACCTTCGCATAGGCGCGCGGCGCGAGCTGGATGGCGTAGCCGAGCGTCCACTCGTTCACGTACGGAGTGCGCAGGTCATTGGGGAAATAGGCCGCGAAGCCGGGGAACGAAATCGCGCCGGTCGGGCGCAGGTTCGAGACGGCGGTGTTGCCGGTGCCGCCCTGGGTATTGTTGAAATAGGCGAACATCTGCTCGAGCACGGACGCCATCGGCGTATCGAGCGTCGTCGTATTGAAGCTCGGTCCGCTGTAGGCGAAGTCGATCGTGGCGGGCGAGCCGGCCGAGGCATTCTGCGAGGCCGCGTTCTCGACGATGTGGGACGCATACTGGCCGTACGTCGCACTGATCCGATGCCGGCCGTTGCCCTGAGGATCATAGAACGCGCCGAGGCGCGGCGTGATCCGGCTGTCCTTCGAGATCACGTTCCCGTTGCTGTCGGCGGCGTTGTTCTTGTCCCACCGCGCGCCGATGCTGAACGTGAAGTGGTCATTGAGGTCCCACTTGTCATTGAAGAACGCCGAGTCGGTCTTCAGGTCGCTGGCATTCGCGTCGACGAAAATCGGCGTCCAGCGGAAATACGTCCCGCCGCCGGAGGCGGTGGTCGGCGTAATGATCGGGTAGATCTGGCCGTTGTTGAACGCCACGCGGGTCACGAAGATGCGGAAGTTCGAGCCGGACTGGAAGTTGTTCGCGAAGCGCGCTTCCTGGAACCGGTCGACGCCGCCGATCATGTTGTGCGTGCCGAGCGACTTCGTGCCGAGGAAATAGCTGGCCTTGACCAGGTACTCCTCGTTGTCGCGCGTCTCCGTGCCGCACACGCCGCAGAACGTCGCCGAGTTGAAGCGGACGTTGTTGCTGCGGTCGATGAGCAGCGTGCCGCGCACGAGATCCGTGAATTTCGCTCCGTTGTTCTCGAAGGCCTGCTTGCGCTGCGAGTACTGTCCTTCGAGCAGGAGGTTCGTCGACAGGATTCCGTTGTAATGGGCCGACAGGAGCGATTCCGGATCGCTGCGGTCGGTGAGGCTTTCCAGGTCATAAATCGGCGCGGAGGTGAAGAAATTGTTCGCCGAGATCGCGTCGATCTTGAAGTACGACGCCACGATCGAGTGCGCGGGCGTGATTTGCCCGGTCAGTTTTCCTTCGTACCGTTTCGTATCGAACAGGATGGCGAACGACGTCGGCGTCGACGCGGGGCTGACCGGCGAGGTGCCGGCGGGGATGGCCGTCGTCGACTGCGGGAGGTCGCGCTTTTCCTTGCGGCCGTTCGCGAAGAACCAGAGGCGGTCTCTCATGATGAATCCGCCTAACGTGCCCTCGTGGATCTGACTGAGCTTGTCGGGACGCGCTTCGCCGGCCGGCGTGGCCGCGTTCCACGCGGGGTTCGTGAGGTTGTCGCGATACGAGCCGCTGAACGAATTGCCGCCCGACTTCGTGATCGAGTTCACGACGCCGCCGGTGAAGCGGCCGTATTCGGCGGAGATGGCGCCGGTCATGATCGTCGTTTCCTGCACGGCGTCTTCGACGTACAGCGGGCGGGCCTGGCTGCGGATGTTCTCGCTGACGACGACGCCGTTGACGAGGACGAGGTTGTCGTAGCCGGGGCTGCCGGAGATCTGGAACTGGTTGATGGACGGCGTGTTGGTATTGACGCCCGGCGCGAGCAGCGCCGTCTCCACCTGGTTGCGGCGCACCGGCAGCGCCTCGACCTCGGCGTGGGTCAGGTTGCTCGTGACCTGCGTCGTCTCGAGCACGGTCGGCGCGGACGCGGTGACGGTGATGGCTTCGGCGACGGCGGCGACTTTCAGGTCGGCGTCGGCGCGGCCGGTCTGCCCGAGACCGATCTTCGTCGACCGCGTCACCGTGTTCATCCCGCTCAGCTCGAACTGCACGGTGTAGTCACCGGGCGGAATGCCCTGGAACGTGTAGCCGCCGGTGTCGAGCGTGGTCGCGGTGCGCGTGCCCTGCATCTGCGGCGACGTGATGGTGACGGTGACGCCGGGCAGCGGCGCGCCGTCCGTCGTGACCGTGCCGACCAGCTGCGCGGTGGTCTGTGCGAGCGCGGTTGCGGCGGTGAGCGCCGCGAGAATACTTAGGTAAACGACAAGGTGTTTTGATTTGCGTAACATTTGCCCTCCTCATGGCTGCGGAATGACGATTCCGATTGCGGGGCGCCCCGTGCAAACGGGCAGCCCCGCCCCGCGGCGGGGAGGTGCTCAATGAATTGTGTGGGTTGCGTTCAATTCGGCGTGGACACAGGAACGACACACTCCAATTTCCCGCAGATCGATGCACGGCCGGTTGATGCAGCGAGAGCGAAGACCGTGAACGATCGGTGACCGGGTCTATCATCCGCACGTGCAACCGCCAGAGCTCACTCGCGGCGATGTGCGTCTTCGGCCTCTTCGTTCGAGCGACGCTGCCCCCTGGTTCGCATACCTGGCCGATCCCATGGCCATCGAGCTCACGAGCTACGACGTCCGATCGATCGATCAGGTTTCCGCAATGATCGACAACTACATCACCAGGTGCAGTGCGGGCGAGCCAGGCCGGTGGGCGATCGCGAACAAGCAGGACGACATCCTCATCGGAACCTGCGGCTTTCACACCTGGTCACCGCGAGACCGCCGCGCTGAGTTGGGGTACGACCTCGCTCCCGCATTCTGGGGACGAGGCATTGCCACGGATGCAGTGGCCGCGACAGTTGCCGCGGCGTTCGAAAGCCATGCGTTGAACAGAGTCGAAGCGTTCGTCATGGTGGAAAACGTCCGGTCCCAGAGCGTGCTGGAGAAGTGCGGCTTCACCAGGGAAGGCCGGCTCGTTCAATACCGCAGTTGCCGCGGACACGGCCGCGACTTCTACGTTTACGGCCGCGTGCGCGCGGGTACACTGTCGCCACTATGAAGAAAAGCGGTGCTCAGGAAGGGAAGTCTCCTTCGCAGCTGATCGACGAGCGGATCGAAGAGCTGGGCGACTGGCGAGGCAAGACGCTGGCGCGCCTTCGCGCGCTGATCCGGCAAGCCGACCCGAAGGTGGTGGAGGAGTGGAAGTGGGGCGGGCCGGTGTGGTCGCACGACGGATTGATCTGCACCGGCGAGACGTACAAGAGCGTCGTGAAGTTGACGTTTGCGCACGGGGCGGCGGTGGAGGATCCGTCAGGACTTTTCAATTCCAGCCTGGAAGGCAAGACCCGGCGCGCGATCGACGTCCGTGAGGGGGAGAAGATCGACGAGAAGGCATTCAAGGCGTTGATTCGCGCGGCGGTGGCGTTGAACACGTCTAACGAATGAACCGCGGCTCGTTGTTCATAATCCGCTGCAGTTCCGCATCCGTGAGCGGAACGTGGGTCCGGAAAATCTCCCAGCCTTTGGCGATGCTGCCGCCTGGCGGATTGAGATCGGATCCGTAGAGGATTCGGTTGGGTCCGATCTGGCGGATGCGCTGCGCGACGAGGGCGCCGTCGGCGGGCGTGCTTTCGGCCGTCACGATGGTGGCGACGTCGAAGTAGAGATTGGGGACCCGCGCTTCGGCGAAGACGGCCATCACTTCGTCGGCCTGCGGCGGGTATCCGGGACCGGAGCCGCCAAAGTGCGCGACGACGATTTCGATGTCGCGCGCGACCGGGACGATGCTCTCCAGAAAAATCCGCGCGTCCTCGGCGCCGTAGTTGGCGCCGCCGCGTGCGCGCATGTGCACGAGGACGGGGGCGCGCAGGCGTTGCGCGAGAGTGAAGACCTCTTTCATGCGGGCGAGATGCTCGGGATTGCGCAGGCTCACGCCGCCATTGCCGAGGTGCAGCTTGATGCCGCGCATCCCGCGCAAGGCGAGACAGCGCTCGAGCTCTTGCAGCGCGGCCGGTCGCAGCGGGTTCGCGCTGCAGAAGCCGATGAGGCGTTTCGCGTGGCTGGTGACTTGCGCGGACGTCCAGTCGTTTTCTTCGCGCGTCAGGCGGTCGGGATCGGTGAGCCCTTTCCGCTCGTCGGCGAAGCTGTAGCCGACCGAGAGCACGACCGCGCGCTCGATCCCGGCTGCATCGAGCTCGCGGACGAGCGCCGCGCCGTCGCGTGACGGTGCTTTCGCGATCGGAGCGAAGGCGGGGCTGACGAGGTGCTGGTGATAGTCGACGAGCGGCGCGGCCCGATGCGTCGCGCACGCCGCGAGGAGCGGCAGAATCGCAACCGCGAACGGGATCTTCATCGACTCAGCTGCCGGTAGCGGATGCGATGCGGCTGCGTGGCGTCGGCTCCCAGCCGCTTGCGCTTGTCCTCTTCGTACTCGCTAAAGTTGCCGTCGAAGTAGAAGACGCGGCTGTCGCCTTCGAAGGCGAGGATGTGCGTGGCGACGCGGTCGAGGAACCAGCGGTCGTGGCTGATGACGATGGCGCAGCCGGCGAAATTCTCGAGCGCTTCTTCGAGCGCGCGCATGGTGTTGACGTCGAGGTCGTTCGTCGGCTCGTCGAGGAGAATGACGTTCGCCCCTTCCTTCAGCATCTTCGCGAGATGCACGCGATTGCGCTCGCCGCCCGACAGCACGCCGACTTTTTTCTGCTGGTCCTGGCCCGAGAAGTTGAAGCGCGCGACGTAGGCGCGCGAGTTCATCTCCCGCGGTCCGAGCTGCACCACTTCGCCGCCGCCGGTGATCTCTTCGAAGATCGTCTTGTCGCCGTCGAGCGTGCGGTTCTGATCGATATAGGCGAGCTTCACGGTCTCGCCGACGCGAACGGTGCCGTTGTCCGGATTCTCCTGGCCGACGATCATGCGGAACAACGTCGTTTTTCCGGCGCCGTTCGGGCCGATCACGCCGACGATGCCGCCCGGCGGCAGCTGGAAGGTCATTCCTTCGATGAGCAGGTTCTCGCCGTAGGCCTTGGCCACGTCGTCCGCCTCGACGACGATGTTGCCGAGGCGCGGACCGGGCGGGATGTAGATCTCGAGCTCCTGGATCTTCTCCTTCGTTTCCTGATTGAGAAGATTCTCGTAGGCGTTGATGCGCGCCTTGCCTTTCGCGTGGCGCGCCTTCGGCGACATGCGAATCCAATCGAGCTCGCGCTCGAGCGTCTTCTGCCGGTTCGACTCCGCTTTCTCTTCGTGCTCCAGCCGGCCCTTCTTCTGTTCGAGCCACGACGAGTAATTGCCCTTCCAGGGAATGCCTTCGCCGCGGTCGAGCTCGAGGATCCAGCCGGCGACGTTGTCGAGGAAGTAGCGGTCGTGGGTGACGGCGATGACGGTGCCGGGGTATTGCTGCAGATGCTGTTCGAGCCACTGCACGCTCTCGGCGTCGAGATGGTTCGTCGGCTCGTCGAGGAGCAGGATGTCGGGCTGTTGCAGGAGCAGGCGGCACAAGGCGACGCGGCGTTTCTCGCCGCCCGAGCACTTCGCGACGGGCGTGTCGCCGGGCGGGCAGCGCAGCGCGTCCATGGCCATCTCGAGCTTCGAGTCGAGATCCCACGCGCCGGCGGCGTCGAGCTTGTCCTGCACCTTCGCCTGCCGGTCCATGAGTTTGTCCATGTCGGCGTCGGGATCGGCGAAGGCGTTGTTGATGTCGTCGAATTCCTTGAGCAGATCGAGCACCGGCTGCACGCCTTGTTCGACGACTTCCTTGACGGTCTTGCTCTCGTCGAGGCGCGGCTCCTGCTCGAGGAGGCCGACGGTGTAGCCGGGTGAGAGCACGGTCTCGCCGAGGTGGTCTTGATCGACGCCGGCGAGAATGCGCAGCAGCGTCGATTTTCCCGATCCGTTGAGACCGAGGACGCCGATCTTGGCGCCGTAGAAGTAGGAGAGGTAGATGTCTTTCAGGACCTGCTTCTTCCCGTGAAACTTCGAGACACCGACCATCGAGTAGATGACTTTGTTGGGTTCGGGCGTGGGCATAAGGGCGGGATTGTAGTGGAGGACAGGCACTCTTGCCTGCCAAATCCAAAAGGGACAGACAGGAGTGCCTGTCCTCCACGTTTGCGGCCGCGGAAAACAAAACGCCCCGGCTTGCGCCGGAGCGTTTGTCGCAAAAACGTGAGAGTTGAAATTAGAAGCGCAGGCCGACCGCCAGGCGATACGTACGCGGGGTCTGGTACGCGTCGGCGGTGAGGGCCTTGCCGAAGTTCGGGCCGTAGGTGTAGTGCACGCCTTCGACCGGAGTCTCGGTGAGCGGGTTGAAGGCCTTGAGCGCCTTGGTGGCGTCGGTGATTCGCGGATCGCCGCCGCCGCGCGCCGTGTAGACCGTGAAGTCCATGTTGCCGAGGTAGATGTTGTTGACGGCGTGCTCGTTGAACACGTTGAGCACCTGTCCCTGCATGAAGATCTCGAAGCGACGGATCGGGATCGAGAGGTTCAGGGCGAGGTCGGTGGCCGTGGTGTCCTCGGTGCGGAACTCGCCGCGCTTGCTGAAGTAGTACGTCGCGGACGTGCCGAGCTGGTTGCGGAGATACGGCGAGGTGGTGCCGTTGCCTTCGCGCGATGCCGGCGAGTTGGTGAACGGCGTGGTCAGACCGTACGGATCGATGTTCGCGGTCGCCGAGAACGCGCGGCCGGAGTCGTACGACTGGATGATCGACGCGTTCAGCTTCACGACCGGGAGCGGGATGTCATAACCGACCCACACCTTGGCGCGGTGACGCTGATCGCCGGTGAGGTAGCCGCTCGGCTGGCGGTTCTCGTAGTTGAGGTACTCCGGATAGAAGTGGCCGAACGTGTTGGTGACGGCCGCGGTTCCATCGCCCTCGGGGATGTCGTTGCCGGTCAGCTTGGACCAGGTGTAGCCGCCGCCGACGTTGAAGCGCGCCGGGTTCCAGTTGAACGTCAGCTGCACGCCGCGATACTTGCGCTCGAGGTTCTCATCGTCGTTGATGAGGATCGCGCGGTCGCCGGTGACGGTCGCGCCGTTGACCGGGTTCGTGCCGGTGAAGCGGCCGGTGGTCAGGTCGAGCTGCGTGGCGTAGAAGTCGTGCCAGTCGCGGTTGATGAAGTCGATGCGGCCGTAGGCGCGCGGGGTGAACTGCGAGCCGAAGCCGAGGACGTACTCGCGCACGTACGGCGAAGAAATCGGCTCGTCGATCTGCGTGCTGAGGCCGGGGATCGTGGAGGACGTCAGCAGCGCGGCCTTCTGCGCGGCGCTGAGGGAGTTGAACCAGTTGAACATGATGACGAGGGCGTCATGCGCGTTCACGAGCGAGCCGGTGGGCGTGCCCGCCGGGTTGACGATCGGGGCCGCGGGGATGGTCAGTCCGGGGTAACGGCTCACGCCGCCCGGGGCCGGGTCCGTCTCGTAGCGGAAGTTGAAGTTCGCCGGATTGCCTGCGCCGGCCGCGCCGCCGCCGACGTTGCCGTCGACGATCTTGGAGGTGTAGTGGCTGTAGCTCGCGTTCACGCGGAAGCGGCCGTCGCCCTTGACGTCATAGATCGCGCCGAGGCGCGGAGCGAACGCGCTGTCGTCCGACACCACGTTGCCGCTCGCGTCGAGCGCGTCGTTCTTGTCGTAGCGGACGCCGAGGTTGAAGCTGAAGTTCTTATTGAAGTCCCACTTGTCGTTGAGGAACAGGGCCTTCGTCGTCAGATCGCTGCCGCTTGAGAGCTGCAGGATCGGGCGCCAGGTGAGGGTCGAGCCGCGGTCGAAGCGCGGATAGACCGTGGTGCCGAGCTGGATGGCCGTGCCGGTGCTGGTGATCTGGTACTGGCTGGCCGACTGGTAATTGTTGACCAGGCGGGTCTCGTGGTACTTCTCGCCGCCGCCGACGATGCTGTGCGTGCCCATCGACGTGGTGTTGAAGAAGTACGTGGCCTTGCCGAGCCAGGAGTCGTTGTTGCGCTCTTCGTTCGTGCAGACGCCGCAGAAGACCGGCGCATTGAAGCGCGCCTGCGAGTCGGCGATCCAGGTGCCGCGGATCTGGTCGGTGAAGCGGCCGCCGCTGCCGACGAACGCGAAGTCTTTCTGCGACCACTGCGCTTCGACGAGCAGGTTGGACGTGATCACGCCGCTGTAGCTCGCCGTGGCCAGCTTGTTCGGCGTCTCGCGCGTCGGAACGATGGATTCCGGATCGTAGATCGGCGCGAAGAAGTTGTTCGTCTCGATCGTCTTCACGTCGAGGTACGACGCGATGAGCGAGTGCTGGGGCGCGACCTGGGCGGTCAGTTTGCCTTCCCAGCGCTTCTGATCGATCGTGTTCTGGAACGAGGTGATGGTCGGGCTGCTGAGACCATTCGGGCTGGCGGCCGTGGTCTTCGTCGGGTTGATGCCGACGGCCGGCGCGCCGCTGGTCTTGCGGCCGGCGCCGAAGAACCAGATGCGGTCCTTCATCACGAAGCCGCCGAGCGTGCCTTCGTAAACGCTGATCATCTTGTCGGGGTGCGCGGCCGTCTCGATCGGGGTGAGCTTGATCCAGTCCGCGTTGCTGATGCTGTCGCGGAACGAGCCGGTGAACTCGTTGCCGCCCGATTTGGTCAGCGTGCTGACCACACCGCCGCTGAACCGGCCGTATTCCGCCGAGATCGCGCCGGTGAGAACCGTGGTCTCCTGAATCGCGTCTTCGATGAAGAGATCGTGCGGCTGTCCGCGCAGATTCTCGTTGACCGTGACGCCGTTCACGAGGAACAGGTTGTCGTACGAGGGCGAGCCGGAGATCGTGAAGTTGTTGCGCGCGCCGTTGTTGTTGACTCCGGGCGCGAGCGCCACGGTGTCGGTGATGTTGCGGCGCACCGGCAGCAGCGCGACCTGCTTGTCGGTGAAGTTGCGCGCCATCTCCGTCGTTTCGAGAACCGCCGGAGCCGTGGCCGTGACGGTGATCGCTTCCGTCACCGCCGTGACCTTCATGTCGGCGTCAGCGCGGCCCGTCCCGGCGAGAGGTACCAGGACTTTCCTCGTCTGATTCGCCATGCCGCTCAGTTCGAAGACGACGGTGTATTCACCCGGCGGCACCGAAGGGAACGTGTACGCGCCGCCATCTCCCGTGGTGGTGGTGCGCGAGCCCTGCAGCGCGGGCGAGGTGATCGTCACCGTGACTCCCGGAAGGCCTGCGCCATCCGTTGTCGCGTTGCCGACCAGGGTACCGGTGACCTGCCCGAATGCTGCGGTTGCGAGCAGGAATGTAAACAGAACTACCACTATGTGACGGACTCTGGGCATATATCTCTCCTCCTGATATTGCCTCCGGCCTCGCGGCCGGATTTCATGGAACGATGACTGGTTGGACCAGGTCGATCAGCAAAATTGTGACCGGAATGCCAAAATTGTAACTCTTTACAAAGCTGAGAGTTAATCTTTGAGGCGACTTTTCGCACCAAAGACTTGGTTTTTTTGGTTCGGATTTGTGGATTGGACCGTAAGCGTCCTATATCGAACGATATAGGTGTAGCGCGCGCCTCCGGCGCGCCCTGGGGGACGGGGGGCGCGCCGGAGGCGCGCGCTACACGGCGACGAGCGCCGCGTCGTCGGTCACGAATTCCGCCGCCGCCTGGTCGAACGCGACCACGACCAGTGTCTGATCGTCTTCGGGCGGGCGATTGCGCGTGAATTTGCGGATCGCCGCCAGCACGTTCTTCTTGATCTCGTCGGCGCTGAGCGATCCGCTTGCGAGAATGGTCTTCTCGAAACGCTCGAATCCGAACGGATCGCCGTCGTCGTCGATCGCTTCGATCAATCCATCGCTATAGAGAATGATGCGGTCGCCCGGCTCGAACGATACTTTGTGCTCGCGGAACACTTCGCGCCGCCGCACGCCGAGCGGGAAGCCCCACGACGACAGCGCCTGCAGCGCGCCGCTCGATTTGCGATAGACGTACGGATCGAGATGACCGGCGGAGGAAAAGCGCAGCGTCTGCGAGCGCGAGTCGAGCACGCCGAAGAAGAACGTCATCATCATCCGCTTCGGCGCGGTCTTCATCACGATGTCGTTGAGCACTTCGAGCACCACGCGCGGCGACGGGTCGTTGCCGACCTGCACGAGCAGCGCGGATTTCGCCATGGCCATGACGATGCCGCTGGTCAGGCCGTGGCCGGCGACGTCGCCGAAGGCGATGCCGACTTCGCCGGACGGCAGGCGAAGGAAATCAAAGTAGTCGCCGCCGATCTCCGTCGCCGCGCGATAGTGCGAGGCAACCGAGGCGCCGGCGAGATCGGGCGAGCCTTGCGGCAACAGCGCGGCCTGAATCCGGTTCGCCGCGTCGATCTCCGCCTTCACGCGCTCGCGTTCAACGATGCGTTTCACGTGCGGCGCAAGATCGTCATAGGTGTAGACGACTTCGCGACGCGTCATCAACGCGGCCGCTCCGAATGCAGCGAGCACGACCAGCGGCGACGCGAGCGTGAGCGTGAGGTCCTGCGCCAGCGATCCGCGCGCGATCGACAGCAGCGGCGCGAGCGACACGATCAGGCCGCCGCCGAACATCGAGATCGTGGCGGCGAGGAGATCGAAGCGAAGGAACACCGCGATGGCCGCGGCGATGCCGCCGATGCCGAATGCAAGCCGCATCGAGAACGGATCGATCGGCACCGGGATGATGCCCATGAAAGTGCCGAGCGCAATCGTGGCCAGGATGCCGAGCCAGAGCACGCGCCGGCGATGCGTCCACGCCAGGAGGAACAACAGGCCCATGACGGCGAGACAGATCGCATCGCCGATCGCGCCTAACAGCGCGGACGCGGGTCCGCCGTTCGCCAGGATATTGGAGGTGCCACCGCTGTCGGACGGCCAGCCCAGGCCGGTGAGAATGGCGATCGCGCCGAGGCCGAGTGCGGCGCCTGCGATGGCGGGTGCCATGGCCACGCCCTGGAGAACGGAACGGCCGACCGTCGCGTTGAATGCATCGCGCCGCAGAATGGCGTCGAATGCGGCGAGGCGCTCGCCCCACCGTTCGCGCGCGAAGCTTTCCCCGACGGCCCAGGCGAAGAAGACGATCACCGCGAACGGAATGTCGGCGAAAAGGAATTTGAATGCGATCTGCGCCCACGAGGTGAGCGACGCGGAGAGGCCGCCCATGCTGAGGTTTTCGGAGATGGCAACGCGCACCAGCAGATCGGCGGCGATGGACAGCACGATCATGCCGATGAAGAGCACCGAGGCCGCGCCGACACCTACTTCGCCCGCGTGATACTTGCGGAGGAAGATGATCAGCAGCACCAGCAGCAGCGCGAACATCAGCGCGAACGTGGTGAGCAGACCGGCCACGCCGCCGCCCAACTCGCCGGAGAATTGATGTCCGTCCGCGTACTCCTCCGTCAGCGTCCACCCGGCCAGCTTGTCGCCGTTGAAGTGCACGTTGATGTACGGCACGACGTTCTCGAGCGGGAACGTCATCGGCACGCGATAGCGGAAGATCCAGTCGGTGCGCGCGTGGAGCACGGTCGGGCGCGCCGATTCGAATCGCGGCGACGGCGCTCCCGGAAATGCGCGCGAACCGACGAACGCGTCCGCCCGCGGCCGCAGTTGCGCCTCGGTCGGGCTTGCGCCTTTCTCTTCCGGCGCGAGCAGCTTCACCGCTTCCGTGACTTCTCCGCGCTGACCGCCGACATGCACCCCGCCGAGCGCCGGGAACTTGCTTTTGACGAGATCGTAATAGGTGACCCGGTAGTCATTGAGCCGCGGACCGAGCACGGGATCGTTCCACGCCTCGGCGCGGCGCGGATGGTTGCGAAGCTCTTTGTCCAGGATGCCGGGGACGGCCCAGATGAGCGTCGGGAAGGACTGCTCGGGCTTGATTCCGACGGTGCGCGCGGCGCGGTCGGCGATCTCCTGCGCCTGCGCGCGATTGACCTGAATCCCGCGCGGCTGCGCCGGCTGATACAGCGGCAGTGCGAGGAAAACAACGAGGAGTCCCGCCGCCGCGAGCACCCAGGGAAGGAACCGTTTCATGGACCGGGTCATTGTAACCGCGCGTGTTTATACGTCCGCGGGACGCCACGGTTTCGATCCGAAGCGTGAAGGTTTCAACGGAGTTGCTGAGCCAGTCCGAGGATGATGCCCTCGGGGCCGCGGATGAAGCAGAGCCGGTAGCTGTTCTCGTACTGCGCGATCTCGCCGACGAGCTCCGCGCCGCGGTTGCGCAGGCGGGCCACGGTGTCGTCGAGGTCGTCGACCGCAAACATGATGCGGCGGATGCCGAGCGTGTTCGCCGGCGCGTTTTCCGGCTCGGCTCTCACCGCCGCCGGCCTGTGGAACTTCGACAGCTCCACTTTGCCGTGGCCGTCCGGGGTTCGCATCATGACGATGTCGGTGCGGACGTTCTCCAGCCCGACGACGCTGTCCACCATCGGCCCCTCGAGGGTCGTCTCGCCTTCCAGCTCCATCCCGAGCTCGGCGAAGAACGCTTTCACAGCCTCGAGGTCTTCGACCACGATGAGCACGTTGTCCATCCGCTGAATCGCCATGGGCCGTCATTTTACTTCCGCTGGTTGATTGCCCCAGCGTGGAAATGAACCCTGAAGCTGACCGCGGACCTTCATTGCTTTGCCGTTCAATCGATACGATGCAATCGCCATTGACGAAAGCCCGCAGCGCCTTCGGCGGATATTCGGTGTAAATATCCAGGACTTCCCAGCCTGTATTGTCCACTGTGTAATCGGGAAACCGAATTGCCGCGAACCCGCACGGTGATCTTTGCAGCGTTCTGGATCCGGGTGAGGTCTTTGAGCATACTCATCCCATGACGCTGCTCATAGCGCTGGGCGCCGTTTTGATTGCACATCGGCAGTTTGTGCATTCTGCTCGGCCTTATCTTCACTGGACAGCCGTCGAAAGCGATCTCCAGGGCGGTGTATGGCGAGCAACTCTCAAGAATGCGGGATTTCAAGTTGGTCCGGTTCAGTGACGGAAGTACATTGGCTGGAGGCGACCAGCTTGTAGCACTCGAAGCGACCTTGGATCGTCTGTCGGGTATTCATGAAATTGATATTCGTTTTCAATACGAGGACGTACTTGGAGACTCATTTGAAATGCACGCCCGTCTCCTGCCGGCTCGCGGAATTAGTAATCTCCGTCGTGGCGTCGTTGTGCTCAGTTAGAGAGATTAAAGGTCATTGTGTGTAAATGCCGGCCACCGACTTCCGCGAAGATGAAGTAGCGCGATACACTTCTCCCCCGAATGACAGACCGTCGCGCGAACTACGCCCTGGCGGTGCTCACATTCATCAATCTCTTCAACTACATCGATCGCTGGGTCGTGGCCACGCTGCTGGAGGCGATCAAGGCGGATCTGCATCTCAGCGACACGCAGCTCGGGATCATCGGCTCCGGGTTCATTGTCGTCTACGCGCTGACGTCTCCGGTCTTCGGCACGCTCGGCGACAAAAAGAAGCGCCCGCCGCTGATCGCCCTCGGCGTGGCGATCTGGAGTCTGGCCACGGGCCTCGCGGGATTCGCGCGCGGCTTTACGTCGCTCTTCATCGCGCGCTCGACCGTCGGCGTCGGCGAAGCGGCGTACGGCACCATTGCGCCGGCGCTGCTGTCCGATCAATTTCCGTACGAGAAGCGCGGCCGGATCATGTCCGTCTTCTTCGCCGCGATCCCGGTCGGCTCCGCGCTCGCCTACGTCCTCGGCGGATTGGCGGAGAAGCACTTCGGCTGGCGCGCCGCGTTCTGGATGGTCGGCTTTCCGGGTCTGTTTCTGGCCGTGCTGATTCTCTTCGTGGTCGATCCGCCGCGCGGGCAGAACGACGCGCCCGTCGCGCGCGTGTCCGGAGGCAATGCGTATCGCGACCTGCTGCGCAACACGCATTACATGATCATCGTCTTCGGGTACGCGGCCTACACGTTCGCCCTCGGCGGACTCGCGTACTGGATGCCGGCGTTTCTCGAGCGCACGCGCGGGATGCCGCGCGCGAAAGGGTCGATCACCTTCGGCATCATCACGGTGGCCACGGGATTCGTGGGCACATTTCTCGGCGGGTGGCTCGGCGACTTTTTCCTGAAGCGCAACAAGCAGTCGTATCTGTGGGTGTCGGGCATCGCCACGCTCGCCGCCGCGCCGCTGACGTACGTCGCGCTGACGAGCCACGCCATGCCGCTGTTTTTGACGACCATCGTCATCGCCGAGGTGCTCATCTTCATGTGCACCGGCCCGGTCAACTCCGCGATCGTGAACGCCGTCTCGCCGCTCGAGCGCGCCACCGCGGTCGGGTTGTCCGTCTTTCTCATGCACGCCCTCGGCGACATCCCCTCGCCGCCGCTGATCGGATGGCTGTCCGACCGCAGCTCGCTCGAGCAAGGGTTCCTCGTCGTTCCCGTGGCAATCCTGATCTCGGGACTGATCTGGATCTATGCGGCGTGGCGCGGCCAGCGCCGCGCGGTATGAAATGACGGTCCGCCGCCTCTTCACCGCGTTCTTCCGCTTCTGTCTCCGCGTCTTCTACAAGCGGATCGAGCTCGTCGGACTGGAGCGCGTTCCCGACGGACCGGTGATCTTCGCCGTCAATCATCCGAACGGCCTCGTCGATCCGCTGTTCGTGCTCTGCTTCGCGCCGCGGCCGGTGTCGTTCCTGGCGAAGGCGCCGCTGTTCCACTACTTTTTCATCGGCTGGATCGCTCGCGCGCTCGACGGCATTCCGGTCTATCGCAAGCAGGACGAGACGCCGGGCTCGAACGAGGAAACGTTCGCGCGCTCGCGCGACATCCTGCGCCGCGGCGGCGCCATCGCCATTTTCCCCGAGGGCACGACGCACAGCGATCCGCAACTGCGCGAGCTGAAGACGGGCGTCGCGCGCATCGCCCTCGGCGCGAACCTCGACGATCTCGTCATCGTCCCGACCGGCATCTACTACACCGCGAAGCACGTGTTCCGCAGCGCGGCGATGGCCGTGTATGGCGAGCCGGTTCGCGTCTCGCAATTCGACAGCGTCGAAGCGCTGACGGCGGCGGTCGATGAAGGACTCGACGCCGTGACGCTGCAGGCCGACTCGCACGCCGCGCTCGAATTGATCGGACGCGCGGAAGACATCTTCACCGCGGATGAGCAGCAGTCACTCGCCGAGGAGCTCGAGCTGCGGCGGCGGTTCGCGGAGGGATATCACTATCTTCGCGCGCATGATCCGAACCGGCTGGAGCGCCTCTCGTCCGCGATCGCGCAGCTCTCCGCGGAACTGCGCCGCGCGAAGCTCGAGCCGCACGAGCTGAAGCCGCGCATCGACGTGTGGCGCGTGATTCGCGCGCTCGTGCTCCTGCCGCTCGCCGCGATCGGCGCGATCCTCAATTACATTCCGTATCGCCTGATCGGCGTCGTCGCGAAGCGGCTCTCGAAAGGCGAGGATGAATTGATCGCCACGATCAAGTTCCTCTCCGCGTTCGTGCTGTTCCCGCTGACCTGGATCGCGTACGCGTTCCTCACGCCGTGGGCGCTCCTCGCGGTTCCGATCCTCGCGTACATCGCGCTGCGAGTCTCCGAGGACATCGACGACATCGTCGGAGACCTGCGCGGCCTGATGCGCGCCTCACGATTTCTCGAGCGCCGCGACGCGATCCGGAAGGAAGTGCTCGCGGTGGCAGAAGCGCTGGACCAGTAGCACGAGCACCGCCGCGACCGCGCCGGCGATGTGCGCCACCGGCACCGGCGCAACGCTGCCGGCGAACACGGTGGCGCCGGTCCGCATCTCGAACGCAATCTTCGCAATGAAGGCAATGCCGCAAACGGCGATGACCAGTGGAGCGGCGGGCTTTAGCCCGCCGTTGCCGTTCCGGCGGGCTAAAGCCCGCCGCTCCACAGTCCCGAGGAGTAGAACGAACAGCGCGGAGTCCAGCCCCGACAATCCCCGATACGCGATCACCTCCGGCGCGAGCACGAGCACGGCCAGCGGCACGAGCACGGCGCTGGCGAGCAGCGTCGCGCAGAACGCGGCGCGGTGGCGCCGGGCACATGCGGCGCCGAGGGCGAGAAACGCGATCGCGTCCCACGCGAGCTGCTCATACGTCCAGTGCGTGAAGTGGCAGGTGAAGACCTGCCACCACGGTCCGCCCGGCTCGAGTTGCATGGCGGGGTTGAGAAAGAATTCGTTCATGACTTGAGGCGCAGCGCCGCACAGACCGCGACCAGCGCGAGGATGACGGTCAGCGGATCGAACGCGCCACCGCCGCGGATGCCGTGCGAGTTTCCGCGGAACATCGGCCGCGAGTGATCGACGCGGTTGTTGCCCGGTGCCGCGGTCGAGCGCACCGCCTGCGCCGCACGCTCCATGGCGATGCGGTCGCGGTTGTTGCGCGCGATGCCGCGCTTCTCGAAGACGTCGTCCGCCAGGACGACCATCGACGTGTAGTCGGTCACGAGCTGGTACTTCACGCCGTGATCGCGGATCGCGCTCTCGGACTCGCTCGCCGGCAGCACGCCGGCCTGCTCCTGCATCACGAACTGCTCGATGCGGTCGAGCGCCCACATCCGCTCCAGCTCCGGATGCCCGGTGGCCACGTCCGGAAACGCGAACGTCGTCGTGTACGTCTGATCCTGCCCGGTCAGCTTTGCGTTCAGCGTCACGTTCGCGTTGCCGCCGCTCGCGTAGCGGCCGAAGATCACCAACTGCTGGCCGCGATAGATCTTGCCGATCAGCTCATCGGTCTTCTCGAACGTCTTCACGCCGTCGATCGTCAGCTTCGCGTCATGCAGCGCCTCGCTGGTGATGCGGTTTTTCGCCAGCAGGATCTGCCCGACGATGTCGTCGTCGTTCGAGACCGCGGAGTAAAAGCCGCCGCTGGTGTTGGCGATGAGGCGCATCAGCGGCCAGTTCGAGTTGTTGCCCATCAGGAACCCGAACACGCGCACGTCGTACTTTTGCAGGAGCGCGCGGAACTCTTTCGGATCGACGATGCCTTCGTTGGCCACGCCGTCGGTGACGAGGAGAATGCTCGTCGCGCGGTCGGCTTCGACGGCATCGAGTCCCGCCTTGAGTCCGTCGTACACGTTCGTGCCGGACTGCTCATGCAGCTCCTCGACCCGCTTCGACCATTGAGCGACGCTTTCCGGGCCGGCATTGACGAAGCCGGATGTGAGCTCGTTCGCGCCGTTGCTGAACGTGAAGAT
>DATFHJ010000248.1:0-17517 GCA_035248585.1 Thermoanaerobaculia bacterium | reverse complement strand
TTACGCCAGCCGTCCCGCGTCGCTGCGCTACGGCTGGAATGCGCACAACTACCTCGGCTTCGCGGACGCGTGGGAACTTCGCGGCGACGAGACCGACGAACAGCTGCTCAACTACTTCGAAGCCCCGGCCCCGGTGCGCGTCGACGCGCAGGCACGCGCTCTGTGGCTCGAATTCGTCCGCGCCAATCGCGGCGCACCCGTCCCCGATTGCGCGAAACCCGCGATCACGACGCAGCCGTCGGCATCGCTCAGCGTCAGCGCGACCGGCGCTCTCCCTCTGTCGTACGCCTGGTTCGCCGGCGAGAGCGGCGACACGCGGACGCCGGCCGCCGACGCTCCATCAACAGGACGTTACTGGGTGCGCGTCTCCAATCGCTGCGGCGTTGCGCTCAGCAACGCGACGACGATCAGCGTGACTGCACCGAAACGGCATTCAGCGCGGCATTGAAACTGAACGAACGATCGTGCTATTTTCGTCGCCATGTCGGCGACCGCACAGGCAGCTCCCCGCCACGTGACCGCTCCTTCTCTCATGCGCGCGGCCATCCGCGTCCTCGCGGCCGTCGCCCCTCCCCTCGCCGTCCGCGCGGCGGCGCGCCTGTTCCGCTTTCCCGTCCGCCCGCGTACGTCCGCGCTTCCGGGGGAGCGCTTCGCCGTACGCGTGGGACGGCACACGGTTCGCGGCGGCGTGCGCGGAGATGGTCCGTTGGTGCTCCTCCTCCACGGCTGGGGCGGTTCCGAGCAGCAGTTCGATGTTCTCGGCGATACGCTCGCCGCGCGCGGGTTCCGCGTGGCGACGATCAGCGCGATCGGGCACGGCGCGTCGAGCAGCCGCTTCTCTTCCATGGTCGAGTTCCGGGACAGCCTCCGCGCCGTCGCCGCGCACTTTGGCGTCGAGCCGCACGCCGTCATCGGCCACTCCCTCGGCGGCGCGGCGTCCGCGCTCACGGTGAGTGAAGGCTTGCGCACGAGCCGCCTCGTGCTCATCGCCGCCTCCGCCCACCCGAGCCGCTACCTCGGCCTGTTCCTCGACTGGCTCGACTTCCCGCACGCGCTCCGCGCGCGCGTCGTGCAGCACTTCGAGAAAACCCTCGGCTTTGCGTGGGACCGCCTCGACATCGAAGCCATGGGACCGCGGGTGCACGTGCCCACGCTGATCATCCACGACCGCGCCGACCGCGAGGTGCCGTACTCCGAAGGCGCGGACGCGGCGCGACTGATTCCGAACGCGCAGCTCGTGACCGTGGAGTCCCTCGGGCACCGGCGGATTCTGCGCGATGCAGAAGTGGTGGCTCGGATCGCGGATTTCCTCGCATAAGATTCGCGCAGCAGCCATGCGCACCGTCATCACCGCCACCGGGAGCCACATCCCACCCGTCCGCGTGCCGAACGAGCATTTTCTCGGGCATGACTTCCGCGGTGCGGATCAGAAGACGCTCGAGAAAACGAATCAGGAGATCCTCGAGCAGTTCGAGGCCATCACCACGATCCGCGAGCGGCGGTATGTGCCGGACGACGTCGACTGCAGCGACATCGCCTTCGACGCCGCGCGGAACGCGCTGCAATCCGCGAAGATCGATCCGGAGCAGCTCGACGCGATCATCGTCGCGCACAACTTCGGCGACGTGCGGCACGGCAGCCGGCGGCTCGACCTCGTCCCCTCGCTCGCCGCGCGCGTGAAGGCGAAGCTCGAGATCCGCAATCCGTATTCGGCCGCGTTCGATCTCATCTTCGGATGCCCGGGCTGGCTGCAGGGCATGATCGTGGCCGATCAGATGATCCGCGCCGGCGATGCGCACAAGGTGCTGGTCATCGGCGCCGAGACGCTCTCGCGCATCTCCGATCCGCACGACCGCGACAGCCTCATTTACTCCGACGGGGCCGGCGCGACGATCGTCGAAGGACGCGACACGGACGACGGCATCCTCTCGCGCATCGCCCGCTCCGACACCCTGGAGCACGTCGGGCGCATCTGGATGGGTACGTCGTACAACCCCGACATCTTTGTCGAGGCGCTGTTCCTGAAGATGGAAGGGCGCAAGCTGTACAAGTACGCGCTGAACCACGTCGCCGAAACGGTGAAGGAAGCGCTCGACCGCGCAGGCGTGCATCTGCGCGACGTGAAGAAGGTGCTGATCCATCAGGCCAACGGCAAGATGGACGAGGCCATCCTCGACGCGGTGTTCGACCTCTACGACGCCGGCAAGCCGCCGCACGACGTGATGCCGATGACGATCTCCTGGCTCGGTAACAGCTCCGTGGCCACGATCCCGACGCTGCTCGATCTCATCCTGCGCGGCGAGCTGGAAGGACATGCGATCAACCCCGGCGACATCATCGTGTTCGCGTCGGTCGGCGCGGGGATGCACATCAACGCGGTCGTGTACCGCTGGCCCTCCTGAGTTTATCCCGCGCGAAGACGCGGGATAAACTACAGGCTGGCCCGAACCGTCAGCCCAAACGACGTCGTGAGCACGCCGTTGTCGAGCGCGATCTTCAGCGGCATCACGAACGGATAAGGCGGCCATTCGATGGTCGCGTCCTGCGGTTCGCGCCCGAGGTCGAAGTTGAGCGGCGATACGGCGTGGCCGGCTTCTTCGAGACGCGCTTTCATTTCCGTGAGCCATGCGCGGGTGAAGACCGTCGTTCCCGGACACTCGATCGGCTCGCGCACATCGACGAGACAGAGCTCCGTCGTGTGCACGGCCACGCCGCCCGGCTTCAACGCGGCCATCGAATCCAGCAGAAATCGCGCGGTGGCCTCGGAGCCGCCGACGTGCTCGATGACGCACGACGACCAGACGAAGTCGTAGCGGCCGTCGAAGCGCGGCAACCGCGTCATGTCGAGCGGCTGAAACTCGACGCGCTGCGCGAACTGCTCCGGCGGGCAGAGCCCGAGCTCATTCAGCGCCGAAAGCGCCGAGGCGTGTTGTCCGCTCGCCGCCCAGACCTCGGAACTCTCGCCGGACGGCACATCGGTCGCGGTGATGAAGCAGCCGCGCGCGGCGAATGCGGACGCCAGCGGCTCCGTGCCGACGCCGAAGCCGAGGCCGCGTTTGCCGGGATGCAGCAGCCCGGCAAGCTCCAGCACGCGGACGATGTAAACCCATTCCCAGACCTTGCGATGCGGCCCCCAGTCGTCGCGGCGCAGCGCGGCCGAGATCTCGCGATACACCGGCTCCTGCGTCTGCGCAAACGTCACGGCCTGGCAGACCGGTGCTTCGAGCGTCGGTTCCGGAAACTCCCAGCTCATCGAAAGTCGGCGGATTGTATTCTGCGCGCGCATGCTCGACTACCACCGCCTCCTCCTCGACGACGAGCCGCGCACGACCGCCTTTCGCGAGGCCTTGCGGCGCGTCGTGAAACCGGGCGACGTCGTCGTCGACCTCGGCAGCGGCTCCGGCATCCTTTCGTACTTTGCGGTCGAAGCGGGTGCACGGAAGGTGTATGCGATTGAGCGCGGGCATATGGCGGACGTGATCGCGCTGATGGTGCGGCAGCTCGGCCTAACGGACCGCATCGAAGTCGTGCACGAAACGTCGGCAAAGGTCGAGCTGCCGGAGCGCGGCGACGTGCTCGTGTCCGAAATGCTCGGCGCGTTCGCGCTGCAGGAACAGATCCTCTCGATCTTCATCGACGCGCGCGCGCGTCTTCTCACTCCCGACGCGCGCCTCATCCCCAGCCGCTTCGCACTCACCGCCGTACCGGTCGAACGGCCGGCCGATCACGAGCTGCACGTCGGCTGGTGGAGCAAGCCGCGCTACGGAATCGATTTCTCGGTGCTGCGCACGTTCGCGGCGAATCAGATGTTCACCGCCGACATCGAGCCCGCGGACTATCTCGCGCGGCCCGCGGAAATCATGAACGTCGATCTCACGACGATCGCCGGCACGACCGTCACGGGGAGCGCGTCGTTCGAGGTCACGCGCGCCGGAATGCTGCATGGATTCGGCGGCTGGTTCGACGCGACCCTCGCCGAGGACGTGATGCTCACGAATCTGGACGCCTCGCATTGGCGCCAGGAGTACTTTCCGATCGACGAACCGGTGCCTTTGGAGCCCGGAATGACCGTCACGCTGGAGCTGCAATCGCACGACGGCAAGGCGTGGCGCTGGCGTGGACGGGCCGGTGAGCGGGAATTCGACCAGACCACATGGCTCGCGTCACCGCCGTGCATTCGGGGTACGCACTAGAATTTGCATTATGCGCCGCGTTTTTCTGCTTCTCCTCCTTCTCTTCCCTACGCTTGCCTTCGCCCAGCGCGACTGGGTGTCCTATCCCGATGAAGGGTGCATCGGCGGCTCCACCTGCGCCGACCGCCGCCTGCGGGTCGGGCTCGAGGACCGCCCGGTCATCGGCGTTCGCTTCCACGCACACGACTCGATCGGCGAGAAAGCCGAAGGCGTGCTGCGCGTGAAGATCGACGGCAACACGATCGACAGCCACGTCGACATCCCGCGCGCCGGCAAGACGATCACCATCGACGTCGACTCGATGTCCGGCCGCTATCTCGTGTTCGAGCCGGCGACGAACGACGAGGTCAAGATCAGCCGCATCGAAGTGCTGTATGGCCGCAACGGCACGCGCCCGCGCGGCTCGTGGGACAACCCCGGCAACGACCGCGGTCCGCGCGGCGGCACCGGCTGGCGCTCCTACCCGAATGCGAAAGGATGCATCGGCGGCGAGGAATGCCGCCGCAACGGGACGCGCATCACGATCGCGCTCGACGATTCGCCGGTCCTCGGCGTTCGCTTCTATGCGCACGACGCCATCGGCACACGCGCCGACGGCAAGCTCTCCGTGCGCATCGACAGCACCTCCGTCGGTTCGTACATCGACGTGCAGCGCAACGGCAAACTGCACGAGCTCGACGTCGACAACATTCGCGGGACGAGGCTCGTGATCGAGACGTCGAACGACGATGAAGTCGAGATCAAGGACGTCGAAGTGCTGTACGGACGCGGCGGAGGACGCCGCGGCGGCAGCGGCGGCAACTGGCAGCGCGAAGCCACGCACGAAGGCGGCTGCATCGGCGGCGGCGAGTGCGGCGGACGCCGCGCGCGCATCCGCGTTCCGATCTACGGCCGCAGCGTCGGCCAGATCCGCTTCTACGCGCGCGACGACGTCGGCACGCGCGCCGGCGGCGAGCTGCGCATCCGCATCGACGACGAGGTCATTCAGGATTACCTCGACATCACCCGCGAAGGCCGCACGTACACATTCGACGGCCGCGGCCTCGCCGGCGACTACCTGATCTTCGAGCCCGCCGAGGATGACGAGGTCGTGGTGAAGGAGATCCGCGTGACGTTCGTTCCGGACTAAGCCCGGCAGGCGGGACGCCTGCCGATCAGCCGGCGAGGACGCCGGCGTTCCGAGGTTGGAGCGCCGCCGTCTCGGCGGCTGATCAGGCGGCGTCTCGCCGCCTACCGTCCGCGAATGCGCAGCGAAAACTCCGGATCATCCGCGTACATCTCCGCGCGCTCGTTGATCCGGAACTCGTTGCGTGCGTCCTCGAACGACAGCTTCGTGTCGATCAGTCCGAGCTTGTACGCGAAGCGATCCGAGTAGCCCGGCAGGAACACTGCCGGGTGCAGCGGGACGCGGCCCGGCACGAGCTCGTTCACGTGCTTCACGAGGTTCGTCGTGCAGGTGTTCGTGAGCGTGTTGTAGAACTCCGGCCGCTCCGCGAGCGTGTTCGCGCGCCGCAGCATGGCCGTGAACATCGCCTGCATCCGCTCCGGCGAGGTGCGCATCGGATAGAGATAGACCGTGTCTTTGCGATAGTTCGTCCGCAGCTTGACGAGATCGCGCTCGTCGCCGACGACGTACATCACTTCGTACTGCCGCAGGAGTCCTTTGACCGGCGAGAACTGCTCGCCCTTTTCCTTGCGGATCTCGACCGAGATGGCCACGAAGTCGTTGCCGCCGAAGCCGAAGCTGACGAACGTGTGCGCCATCACCGGGCCGCCGAACGGCTCGACGACGAACCATGCCGACTCCAGCTTCCGCAGGTCGAACGTCTTGTCGTACCACGCCGGCGTGTAGCGATCGACGGCCGTGTACGTGAAGTTGCGGATGTTGCGGATCGTGACCAGCGGTCCGTTGAACTCGGCGACCGGCAGGATCTTCTGATCCTCGGTCCAGTCGCGCGTGTTCGACGGCCGGACGACGGCGACCATCGCGGCGCGGATCGCGGCGATGCCGGCGATCGCACCGAGGATCCAGCGCCACGGCTTCCTCACGTTGCGGGCACGCGGCGGCGCTCGCGCGTTTCGAAGAGGCTCTCGATCACCCTCGCGTCCTCGTCGTTGATGTGCACGAACTCGATGCCGATCTCGCTGTAGCCGTCCTCGAGCACGCGCTCATAAACGACGCGTCCGAGGGCCTTGATGACGTTCTCGCGGTCGATGGCGATGAGCAGCTCGATCGACGAGCCGGCGCCGACCTGCTGGCTGCTGACCACGCAGCATCCGCCGAGGGCGATCGTCTTCGTCATGGCCACCCCTTCCGCCCCGTCATCCAGCTTGGTGACGAGCACGGAATGGTGCGAAGCGATGCGCGGGAAGCGTCGGAGCGCGGCCGGATCGGTCATGATTGAGAAACCCGGGACATTATAACGGCATCAAACCTACGCCAATGAAGACGCTCGTCAAAAAGCACCCCCTCGCCATCCGCTGGTTCCACTGGCTCAACTTCCCGCTGCTCGCGGTGATGATCTGGAGCGGAACGCTGATCTATTGGGCGTATCCGCGCTATGCGAACCTGCCGCAGACGTGGTGGCGGGCCATGCACATCAACAACCGGCTCGCCGAGGGCATGGCCCTGCACTTCTTCTTCATGTGGCTCTTCATGATCAACGGAGTGCTGTACGTCCTCTACACGCTCGTCTCCGGCGAGTGGCGCGAGCTCGTGCCGAACCGGCATTCGTTCCGCGAGGCATGGCACGTCCTGCTGCACGACCTCCGTCTGCGCAAAGAAGCGCCGCCGCCGGGAAAATTCAACGGCGCGCAGCGGATCTCCTACACCGGCGTCGTCCTGATGGGCTTCGGCTCGCTCGTCAGCGGACTGGCGATCTACAAGCCGGTGCAGTTCGCGTGGCTCACGTGGCTCTTCCTCGGATACCAGGGCGCGCGCTTCGTCCACTTCGCCCTCACCGTGGGTTACGTCCTATTCTTCGTCATACACGTCTTACAAGTCCTACGGGCGGGTTGGAACAACTTCCGCGCGATGGTCGTCGGAGTCGAGGTGAAGGAGGTCGCCGATGAGCAACACTAACCTCAATCGCCGCACCTTCCTTACCATGGCCGCCGCCGCGGGCGCGGGATACGCGAGCTGGAAGTGGCTGCGCACGCGGGCGCGCGACGGCGGACTGGAATGGCCGCTGCGCAACATGCTCGAGGCGAACGAGTCGATCGCCGAGGCGTACTTCAGCAAGGCGCGGCTCAGCCCGAGCTTCCGTCCGTCCGACCTTACCCGCGCGCGGATCAACGGCCGCCTCGGATTGCAGTCGCCGCTCGATCTCGACGCGTGGCGATTGAAGATCGAAGGCGTGGCGTCGTTGGCAATGGACGAAATCCGCGCGCTGCCGCGTCACGAGCAGATCACGGAACTGCGCTGCATCGAAGGCTGGTCGATCATCGTGAAATGGACCGGCGCGCGGCTCGCGGATCTCGTCGCAAAGTATCCGCCGCGCGAGCTCACGAAGTTCGTCGCGCTGGAGACGCCGGACCGCGGCTACTACGTCGGCCTCGACATCGAGAGCGCGCTCCATCCGCAAACGCTGCTCGCATACGAGATGAACGGCTCGCCGCTCGCGGCACTGCACGGCGCGCCGCTGCGCCTGGCCATCCCGGTGAAGTACGGCATCAAGAACATCAAGCGCATCGGCACGCTTCGCTATACGAACATCAGGCCGGCAGATTTCTGGGCCGAGCGCGGCTATGACTGGTACGCGGGGCACTGATGGTGCATGCCTTCACTCCACGTGAAAGGAGTAAGGCCTGTGTTTGAACCAGCCAAAGCATTTTCGAGTTTTTCCGTCAACGACCTGAAGCGCGCGAAAGAGTTCTACGGCAAGACCCTCGGCCTCGACGTCGAGGAGAAGCCGGAGGGCCTCGCGCTCGATCTGCCCGGCACGAACGTGTTCATCTATCCGAAGCCGGATCACGAGCCGGCCACGTTCACCGTGCTCAACTTCGCCGTGGACAACGTCGACACCACCGTCGACGAGCTGAAGAAAAAAGGCATCCGCTTCGAGCAGTTCGACACCGAACAGATGAAGACCGACGACAAAGGCATCTCCCGCGGAGGACCCGGCAAAGGTCCGACGATCGCGTGGTTCAAGGATCCCGACGGCAATTTCCTGTCGGTGGTCGCGGGGATCGAGTAAGCACATCCGATCGCCGCAGCGGACCGTAGTTGCTCTTCGAGAAGGAGCTTCCGATGTCCGACACAAACAAGGCGATCGTCTGCCGCCTCGTGGATGAGGCGCAATGCAAAGGCAACCTCGGTGTGGTCGACGAGATCTTCGCTGACGACTTCGTCGACCACACGCCGTTCCCCGGCGTGCCGCCGACGCGCGACGGCGTGAAGATGCTGTTCGGCTACCTGCGCGCGACGTTTCCCGACCTGCGCGTGACCGTGCACGAACAGATCGCCGACGACGCGAAGGTCGTCACGCGCAAGTCGTTCGAAGGAACACACCGCGGAGAATTCATGGGCGTGCCGCCCACCGGCCGCACGATCAACTTCGAAGTCGTCGACATCCTGACGTTCAACGGCAGCCGGATCGTCGAGCACCGCGTGATCTTCGATCGTCTCGGATTGCAGGCGCAGCTCACGGCCTGATCTCCAGCATCACGCCCGTCCAATCGTCGCTTCGCTGCTCGCTCGATTCTGCGGCGACGGCGTCGAAGAGCGATTCGAGCGATGCGTTCGCGGCCGCGAGCTGCGCCATGCGCACATAGCCGAGCTGCTGATCCTCGCCGACGTCGGCCTCGGGCAGTCCATCGGTGAGGAGCAGCAACCGATCGCCGGGCTGCAGGTCGACGTCGAGCGACTCGTACCTGCTGCTCGCGCGGATGCCGAGCGGGAAGCGCTGCCCCGGCACGACCAGCGGAGTCGCGGCGCCGTCGCGGATCAGGTACGGATCGGGAAGGCCGGCATTGGCGAGCGTCACGCGGCGCGTCGAAGGATCGTAGGCGGCGCACGTGAGCGCGACGAACTCGCGCTTCGACAGCTCGCGCGTGAGCTTCTCATTCAGCCGCCGCATCGTCTCGCTCACCGACTCCACCGCCGCGATCATCGGCAGCACCGACTTCACCGACGCCATGATCAGACTCGCCGCGACGCCCTTGCCGGCGACGTCGGCCACCACCGCGATCACGCTCCCGTCCGCGCGCGCGATGAGGTCGTAGAAATCGCCGGCGACGTAATGCGCGGCGAGGTTGCGCGCGGTCACGCGGTAGCCGTCGGCCGCGAGCTCCGGCGGCGGCAGCAGCCGCTCCTGGATCGCGCGCGCCAGCGTCAGCTCCTGCCGCGCCAGCTCCTGCGCGCGCACCTGTTCGCGCAGGCGCTCCTCGAGCACGATGTAGAAGTACATGCTCATGCCCGCGAAGCAGAAGACGATCACGAGCACGAGCAAGGTCGTCTGGAACCCGCGAAATGACGGAAACCGGCCTACGAAAATCAGAAAGTACACCGTACGGCCGAACATGAATCCGAGGATCCCGCCCAACGTCGACAGCATCATGTGCGTGGCCGCGCGCATCCACGGATTCAGCCGCTCGGTGAGATTGCGGATTAGATACTCGAACATCCAGATCGTCGTATTGATGCAGAGACCGATGATCGCGAACTGAATGGCCGCGCGCGGCGAGAACTGGTCGCCCTGGGTGATGGCGAAGATCAGGACCACCACCGCGCCGATGCCATACCCGTAAAGCAGCATGCGGACATAATTCCGCAGCGTGAAGAAGTGATTCCGCGGCATATTCAATGGTAATGTGAAGAGTCGTCGGGTTCCGAGTCTCATGCGCGCGCAATTGATATTGCTGGGCGTTTTGTGCGCATTGTCCGCGGGCGCCGCCGAGCGCGGGTTTCCGCTGATCACCGTCTATCCCGCGGAAGTGCATAAAGGCGGGCCGCAGACGTTCGCCGTCGCCCAGGACCCGCGCGGCGTTCTCTACTTCGGCAACCTGCACGGCCTCATGACCTACGACGGCGCGTGGTGGCGGATGATGGCGCTGCCCGACGATCAGGTCGCGCTCTCCGTTGCATCGGATTCGCGCGGCCGCGTCGCCGTCGGCATGGTCAACGACTTCGGCTACGTCGACGGCGATCACCTGCAGTCGCTCCTGCCGCGCCTCCCCGCGGACAAGCGCGAGCTCGGCGAAGTGCGCGCGATCTGCAGCACGCCCGCCGGATTCCTCTTCGTCTCCGAGCGCCGCCTCCTGATGTGGGACGGCCGCAGCCTGCGCATCGCCGCGGAGCTCGATCCCGAAAAAGGCCGGCGCGGTTGCTACGCCGAGGATGCACACGTTTACGTGTACGGCGCGGACGGCCTGCGCCAATTCGACCCCGGCACGTTCGCGCTCTCGGCGCCGCTGCTCGAGGGGAAGATCGATGCGGTGGTTGGTGTGGTGCGCGCCTCCGGCGCGCCCCCCGTCCCCCAAGGCGCGCCGGAGGCGCGCACCACACCGCCATTGCTTGTCGCCGTGCGTGACGTCGGTTTCTTCACGCTGGAGAACCATCAAGCCACACCCTTCTCCCCCGCCGCCTCCGAATGGATGAAGAAGAAAACCGTGACCGGCGCGAGCCGGCTCGCGGACGGGCGGCTCGTCATCGCCACGCGGCAGCACGGCGTGGCCATCGTCGATGCGAATGGCGAGATCGAGCAGTTCATCACCGACAGCGCAGGCCTGCCGGACGCCGTGATCTCGGCGACCTTCCTCGACCGCGAGGGATCGGTGTGGCTGGCGATGGAAGGTCCGGTCGCGCGCCTCGACGCCGCATCGCCGGTCACGATCTTCGACGCCCGCCGCGGATTGAAAGGCGGCGCCGCCGACGTCGCACGCTTCCAGGGACAGCTCTACGTCGCCACCTCGCACGGCCTGCATCACATCGACGAGCATGGCGCGGCGCAGCGCATCGAGGGAATCCGCGATGCGTGGCGCGTGCTGCCGGTCGACGACGAGCTGATCATCGGCTCGGGCCGCGGCATCTATCACGGCCGCGCCAACGGCAACTTCGAGCCGATCATCGAAAAGGATGGCGAGTTCTACGACCTGCATCGATCGCAGGCCGATCCGTCGCGCATCTGGGTCGCACAACGCCACGGCCTCGCCAGCATCCGCCGCACGAACGGCACGTGGACCTACGAAGGACTCGTGCCCGGCGTGCCGGAGTACATCGGGTCGGTGATCGAAATCGACGGCGTGGTGTGGTGCGGCAGCTCGTTCAACGGCGCGCTCCGCGTGCGCGATCCGAGAGGCGCGAAGCCGCGGATCCAATCGTTCGGCGACGGCGAGACGAACGTCTTCCGCATCGGCGATCGCGTCGTCACCGTACGCACCCCCGGCGCGATCTTCACCGTCGACAAGAACGACAAGCTCGTGCCCGATCCGCAGCTCGGCCACATCCAATCGCCGCCGATGTTCTTCGCCCTGGTGCAGGACCAGCGCGGCGATCTCTGGATCAACTCCATTCCGCCGCGCGTCTTCGAGCGTCAGCGCGACGGCACGTTCGCGCGCGAAGGGAAACCGCTCGTCACCGTCACCGCCGCCGACATCCAGACGCTGCGCGCGGACAGCGGCGGCGCGGTCTGGTTCGCATCCGACAAAGGGCTCTTCCGCTACGAGCCGATCGCCTCGCCCACGCCCGCGCCGCCGCAGCCTGCGCCGCTCATCCTCAACAAGCCCGCCCTCGTGCTGAAGCACAACTTCGGCCGCCTGCGCATCGAGTTCGCGCCCGTCTCCTACCGTCCCGGCGTCGAATATCAATACCGGCTCGATCCGATCGATGAGGACTGGAGCCGCTGGACCGACCAGCCGTTCATCGACTACACGACGCTCGCGGCGAACGACTACACGTTCCGCCTCCGCGCGCGTGGGCCGTCGATGCTGCCGAGCGCGGAGCGGCGCTGGGCGCTCACGGTGCTGCCGCCGTGGTATCGCACGCGCTGGGCATGGGCGCTCTGGTCGCTGCTCGCGATCGCCGCCATCGTGCTCTTCACGCGCATCCGCACGACGGCGTTGCGGCGTCAGGCGGAAACGCTGCGCGCGCGCGTCGCGGAGAAAACGGCGGAGCTGCAGGAGACGGTGCTGCTGCTCGAGCAGGCCAACACGCGGCTGGAAACGCTGTCACTCGAAGACGATCTCACCGGCATCGCCAACCGCCGCAACTTCGAGCGCGCGCTCGCAGATGAATGGAACCGCGCCCGGCGGCGCGAGCAGCCGCTGGCGCTGATCCTCCTCGACCTCGATCACTTCAAGGCCCTCAACGACCGCCGCGGACATCCCGCCGGCGACGATTGCCTCCGCCGCGTCGGCGCGTTCCTCGCCGAGACGGTCAAGCGCAGCGGCGAAGTCGTGGCCCGTTACGGCGGCGAAGAGTTCGCGATCCTGCTGCCGGGCGTCGACGCCGACGGCGCGATCCGCGTGGCCGAGACCCTGCGGGAAGGCATCGAGCGCCTCGGCAGCGTCACCGCCAGCTGCGGCGTCGCCGCCATCATCCCCACGACCGAAACGTCCGACCAACTCGTCGCCGGCGCCGACCGCGCGCTGTACGCGGCGAAGCACTCGGGGCGCAATTGCGTGCGGGTGGCGGATGAATCGACGACCGGAACATGGCTTCGGGACGCGTCCGCATGAGCGAGGACAACCTCCTCCGCGAGCGCTACCGCCACATCGTCGAGAACGCGAACGACATCATCTATCAGGCCGACTATCGCGGCTATTTCACCTACGTGAATCCGGCGGCGATGCGCATCACCGGCTTCGACGAGAACGAGCTCCTCGGGCTGCATTACCTCGATCTGATCGATCCTCATTACCGCGAGGCCGGCGAGGCGTTTTATCGCTCGCAGTTCCAGGCCCGCGAGGAGATGACGTACTTCGAGTTCCCGATGGTCACGAAGGCCGGGACGCGCATCTGGATCGGGCAGATGGTGCGGACGATCTCCGACGGCGGGCGCGTCGTCGGCTACGAAGCCGTCGCGCGCGACATCACCGAGCGCAAAGGGATCGAAGAAGAACTGCAGCGCGCGCGCGACGCGGCCATCGAGTCCGCGCGCTCGAAGTCGGAGTTTCTCGCCAACGTCAGCCACGAGGTCCGCACGCCGCTCAACGGCGTTCTCGGCATGACCGAGCTCCTGCTGCACACGCCGCTCACGCCCGAGCAGCGCGAGTACGCGGAAGGCATCCGCTCCAGCGGCGAGACGCTGCTGGCGATCGTCAACGACGTCCTCGACCTCGCCCGCATCGAAGCCGGCAAGCTGACGGTCGAGCAGCTCGACTTCGACGTCGACGACATCATCGAATCCGTGATCGAGACCTTCGTCGCGCGCGCGGCGGCGAAGCGCATCCGCCTGCGGTCGTTCATCACGCCCGGCGTCACGCGTCTTTTGCGCGGCGACGCGCATCGCATCCGCCAGGTGCTCTTGAACCTCGTCGGCAACGCCGTGAAGTTCACCGATCGCGGCGAAGTCGTGCTGACGGTGATGCAGCCGGCGCACACCGAGGACCACGTGACGCTGCGCTTCCTCGTCACGGACACCGGGATCGGCATTCCGGCGGCGATCCAGCAGCGGCTCTTCACGCCGTTCACGCAGGCCGACGGCTCGACGACGCGCAAGTACGGCGGCAGCGGCCTCGGGCTGGCAATCTCGAAGCAGCTCACCGAGGCCATGGGCGGCGAGATCGGGGTGATGAGCATCGAGAACGAAGGCTCGACGTTCTGGTTCGAGTTGCCGCTCGAGCAGCAGGCGGAAGCGGAGCGCCCGTCGCGCGCGTGGGACCTGACGAAGTTCCGCGCGCTGCTCGTCGACGCGAACGAAGTGAATCGCTTCATGGTCGCGCGCCATCTCACCGCAACCGGCATCGCGCTCGAGGAAGCCGACAGCGTGCAAAGCGCGATCGCCGCGCTGCGCGAGCAGCCGTGCGATCTCGTGATCTTCGAAATGCAGTTGCCCGACGACGACGGGCTTTCGCTGGCTCGGCAGATCCGCGGCTTCGACTCGAAGGTCCGCCTCCTGCTCATGACCACGTTCGGCAAGCGGCGCAGCGACCTCGATGCCTTTCACGCCGCGGGCGTGGACGCGTTTCTGATGAAGCCGATCCGCCGCACGCAGGTGTGCGACACCGCGACGCGCCTCCTCCTCGGCGAGATGCCGCCGATCGCGTCGCAGCCCGTGGCCGAAGCGCCGCGGTCGGCGTCCGCGCGGGTGCTCCTCGTCGAGGACAACGCCGTGAATCAGCTGGTTGCGCTCGGCCAGCTGCGCCGCCTCGGTCACGAGTGCGTGGTTGCCTCGCAGAGCAGCGAAGCGCTCAACGCCATTCGCGACGGCAACTTCGATCTCGTACTGATGGACTGCCAGATGCCGGACATGGACGGCTACGAAGCGACGCGCCGCATCCGGCAGATGGGCTCCTCCATCCCGGTAATTGCCATGACCGCGCACGCGCTGCCGGGCGAGCGCGAGAAGTGCCTCAACGCCGGCATGAACGACTACCTCGCGAAGCCGGTCTCGCTCGAACAGCTCGGCGCGGTGATCCGCCTCTGGGCGAGCAAGCCCTCGGCGCCCGCGCCCGCGCCGCGCGCGCCGGACGTAATGGAAGCGGACGATCCGTATGTGCTCGACCGCGAGCGCGTCTCGTCGTTTCTGGCCATCACCCGCACGCAGCCGGGATTCCTCGACGGCCTCGTGAAGACGTTTCGCCAGGACGTGCCGTCGCGCCTCGACGCTCTGCGCGCCGCGGCCGCAAGCGGCGACGCGAACGAGCTCGCCCTCGCCGCGCACGCCCTCAAGAGCTCGAGCGCGAGCGTCGGCGCGAAGCGCATGCACGCCATCTGCGCGACGATCGAAGACAACGCCCGCGCCGGCCGCACCAGCGGCGCCGAAGCCTCGATCGAACAGCTCACGGCCGAGTTCCAGCGCGTCATGCACGCGTACAACGGAATCGTGCGGCGCAGCGGGGGCTTCCGCGTGCCCGTCTGACGGTTGGGTAACCGGGCAGCCCTTATACTTTTCCCGCCTCATGCAACTCGGTTCCTATCGACTCATCGACAAACTCGGCGCCGGCGGGATGGGGGAAGTGTGGCGCGCGGAAGATACGAAGCTGCTGCGGCAGTGCGCGATCAAGATTCTTCCGGCGGCGCTGGCATCCGATCCGGAGTGGAAAGAGCGGTTCATGCGCGAGGCGCGCACCATCGCGCAAGTCACGCATCCGAACATCGCCACGATCTACAACATCGAGCAGGACGGCGAGACGCTGTTCATGGCCATGGAGCTGGTCGAAGGCGATTCGCTGGCGAAGCTGATCGAGCGCGGGCCGATGATTCCGCTCGATGCCGTCCGCGTCGCCACGCACGTCGCGGATGGATTGGCCGAGGCGCATCGCAAAGGGATCGTGCACCGCGACATCAAGCCGGACAACATCCTCGTCTCGATCCGCTACGTCAAAGTGCTCGACTTCGGCATCGCCAAACAGATCGGCACCGCCGCCGACAAAGGCCTGACCCAGGGCAACGTCGTCATCGGCACGCCGCACTACATGTCGCCCGAACAGGCCATGGGCCGCAGCGTCGATTCGCGCACGGACATGTTTTCCCTCGGCACGGTGCTGTACGAGATGCTGTCGGGAAAGAAGCCCTTCTCCGGCAACGCGGTGACGGAGACGCTGCTGGGGATCGTGATGCACGAGCCGGTCGACATCGCCAAGGCCGCGCCGGGAATCACGCCCGCGCTCGCGGACGTCGTGCGGCGCTGCATGAAGAAGCAGCCCGACGAGCGCTATTCCGATTGCGACGAGCTGCGCACCGCGCTCGTGCGATCGCTGAAAGAAGATCCGAAGAGCGCGCGGCAGTCGCGCATCCCGACGGTGGCCGTGCGGCCGGACACGCTGCGCCGCCCCTTCGCGGCCGAGCCTCCGCCGCGTCCCGCGCTTTCTTCCCACCCGGCACCGGCCGCGCCGGCACCGCCGAAAGCGAGCGCCGGCCGCGCGCTCGTGGCGGATGACGATCCGACGACGCGCTATCTGCTGACGAGCGTCCTGCGGCGCTTTCACATCGCGTACGACGAAGTGGACAACGGCGCCGACGCGGTGAAGCTGCTGAAGAACAATCAGTACACGCTCATCTTCGTCGACCTGATGATGCCGCGCGTCGATGGCTGGGGCGTGATCGACTACGTGCGCAGCCACAAGAAAGGCCCGGGCGCGCCGCGGCTGTTCGTGGTGACGGGCGTGCAGAATCAGAAGCTCAGCACCGCCGATCAGGACGTGGTCACGGGCTTGCTCACCAAGCCGCTCGATCTCGGCAAGCTGGAGCTGCTGGTGCAGAAGGGCGCTTGATCCGTTTCGCTCGCCTTCCATAATTCGGCATCTTGATTGCTTTGGGAGGCCGGCATCATGAGCATTGATGGAGCGGTCGCCGGATTTGCGCCGTCGCCGCTTTCGCCCGTAACAGTCAAAGGCACGGCCGTCGTCGCGCTGGCGAAGTTCGTCGAAGATACCCTGACGGCCGAGGAGCGGGAGCGCGCACTCGCCTCGCTCTCGCCCGAAGACCGGCGGCTCTTCGATCGCCATCTCATCCTGCCGGTGGATTTGTTTCCGCTGGCGGCGGTGAATCGCTTCACGATCGCCGCGGCGCGGGAGAAGGGATTGCCGCCGGAAGTGTTCGGCCGCCGCGTGGGCCGCTATGCCGCGGAGACCGCGGTGCGCGGACCGATGCGCTATCTCGCCGCGCTGCTCACGCCGGCGGCGTTGCTCGCCCGCGCGAGCCGGCTCTGGTCGACCATCTACAGCCGCGGCGAGATGTCCGTGGAGGTGAACGAGCCGGCGCACGCGGTGCTGGTCTTGAAAGACTTCCCGTCGGAAGACGTCGGGTGCGGGCGCATTACCGGCTGGATGGAAAAGCTCACCGAGCTCACGCGCGTGAAGGACGTGCACGCGAGGCACATCGACTGCGTCGCGCGTGGCGCGGCGGTCTGCCGCTGGGATGTGCGCTGGAGGTAGTTACGCGTCAGGGGTTGGGGGATCGGGGTCGGGGCTGGGAGGTGGTTCCTCCTCCTTCGCCTCCTCTTCCTTCTTCGAGGCGTCCTTCGCCTTCTGCCGCGCCGAGGAAAAGGCGCGCTCGATCTCCTGCCACGCGCGCTCGAAGCCGCCCTTCAGCTCCGCCGCCACCGGCGCGCCCTCTTTCTGCAGACCGACGACGATGTCCTTCGCCTCGACGAGCGTCTTCCGCAGCGTCCCGGTGATCTCGCTCAGATCGCCCTTCGCATTCTGAAACGACTCCTTCGCC
>DATFHJ010000247.1:0-57873 GCA_035248585.1 Thermoanaerobaculia bacterium | reverse complement strand
GAAGTTGCCCGTCGCCGTCACGACGATCGACTGCGTCGTCGCGCCGTTCGACCACAGATACGACGCGCTCGCAGGCGCCGTCAGGGTCACGCTGCCGCCCTGGCAGAACGTGGTCGGACCCGAAGCGCTGATGGCCGGCGTCGCCGGATTCGGGTTCACCGTCACCGCGACCGCGGGTGACTTTGCGCTGCTGCAGCCGCTGGCGTTCGTCACCGTCACATCGAATGTGCCAGTCGCCGTCACGACGATCGACTGCGTCGTCGCGCCGTTCGACCAGAGATACGACGCGCTCGCAGGCGCGGTCAGCGTCACACTGCCGCCTTCGCAGAACGTCGTCGCGCCCGACGGAGTGATCGTCGTCGCTTCAGGAACCGCGTTCACCGTCACCGTGACGGGCTCGCTCGTCACGCTGCAGCCGTTCGGATCCGAAACCGTGACCCGATACTCGCCCGCCTCGGACACGGTGATGGAACTTCCGAACTCGCCGGTCGACCAGGCGTAGTAGCTGTACCCGTCGTTCGCCGTCAGCGTGACGCTGCCGCCCTCGCAGAACGTCGTCGGGCCCGACGGCGTGATCGAGGCCGTGACCTGCGCAGGTACGGCTTCCGTGCGCGACTTCGAGGCGCTGCAGCCGTTCGCGTCCGTCACGGTCACACTCAGCGTCACCGAGGGCTCGGTGGAGACGAAGGTGATGTTCTTCCCGTTGTTGCTGGTGATCGTCCCGCCGCTGATGGTCCAGTTGTACGTGACGTCTTCGACGTAGAGGCCGTTGCGGAAGGCCTGCGTCTGCGCGGGGGTCTCGACGCCGTGACAAATCTGCGGGATGTTGACCCAGGCCACTCCCACCGCGTCGTGAACCGTGACCGCGGCCGGCGCGGACGTGGTCGCGCAGCCGTTCGCGTTGGTGGTCGTGACGGTGTAGTTGCCGCTCGCCGTCACGTCGATCGATTGCGTCGTCGCGCCGTTCGACCAGAGATACGACGGCGCGGGGCTCGAGGTGAGCGTCACGCTGCCGCCTTCGCAGAACGTCGTCGGACCGGAGGCGCTGATCGTGGGCGTGGTGGTGCTGTGCGTCGTGATTTGCACGCTCCCCGAGGCGGTGCAGCCGTTGGCGTAGACGACGTTCGCGGTGTAAAAGCCGGCCGCCGAAACCGTGATCGAGCGCGTGGTCGCGCCGGTCGACCACGAATACGACGCGGCCTCGGGCGCGGTCAGCGTAATGGAACTGCCGGGACAGATCGTCTGTGAGCCCGGCGAAACGTAGGCGAGACTGTTGACCACCGGAATCTCGACCGTCGTCTGCCGCATGCAGCCGTTCGAGTAGCCGCTCGCGACGAGCGTGACGCTGTCGGAAAAGCCGTTGGGCCGGAAGCGGATGACCGGGGACGCGTAGTTGTACTCCTCGATCGATCCGTTGTAGACGGTCCAGAAAACGTTCGCGTAGTCGGCGGCGTTCGTGACCGTCGCTTCGGTGAGCGCGTTGGAGCAGAGCGGGCCCTGCGGAGCCGTCACCTGCGGCAGAGGCGGGTCGCTGACCTGGACGGTCGTCGTGGCGGTGCTGGTGCAGCCCACCGACGATGAGCTGGCGGTGACGGTCAGTCTCACCTCGCCGGCCGCGCCGGACTGGAATTGAATGTACTGGGCGTTCGGATTGGACGTGATCTGTCCGTTCTCGATCGTCCAGGACCAGGAGTCGAAGATGGGCTCCGGGGAGAAGGCCGCGGTGTCGGCGACGGCATTCGCACACATTCCTGTATAGGGCGTGTAGACGCTGAGCTCCGCGGGGATGATGGGGAGGTCGAACGTGCCGCTGCCGCTGCAGCTGCCATCAGGCGACATCGCGACGGCCGTCAGCGTGACGGCGCCGCTCGCGCCGGCGCGGATCTGCGCGTAAGCACCGTTCGCCGAAACGAGCTCGCCGTTGCTGATCGACCATTGATACGTGGCGTTCGGAACGTTCGAGTACGCGGCGACAGTCTGGAGTCCGTTGGGACAAACGCGGCGATTGCTGTGGATGTCGACCGGCACTCCGGTCGGAGAAATCTGGACGTTCCGCGATTCGGAAAAGGAACAGCCCTGGTTGTCGGTGACGGTCAGGCTGAGCGTGACCGTTCCCGGCTGCGACGCGGTGAAGTTCACGTACTGTTCGTTGGCAGGACCGACCAGCGTGGCGTTCGTGACCGTCCAGGCATAGGACGACCAGGCCCACTGCGTGGCCGGCGGACGCGCGGCCGCCCAGCCGGGCGCGTTCGGGCAGACCGTGGCCGGCGCATCGAACAGCGGCGTCACCGGAGTGCAGGTCTGCGCACTCGCGACAGCGGTAGTGAAGACGGCCAGGACGGCTGTCAGGACGGCAGTGAAATGACGCATGAGAATCCTCTTTCGATGATTGGGTTGGGGAGCTTGGGGGAAAAGTCGCGACAGGGTAGCGGACGGAAGGAAATGGGGCAACGAGCAAGTATGGAAGGCGCGCGGCGGCGTCCCGCCGCCCTGCCCTACACTAACGCCATGAAGTCCGCGCCGAAGAACATCGACGAATACATCGACGGCTTCCCGGCCGAGGTGCAGAAGGTGCTGCAGAAAATCCGGATGACGATCCGGAAGACGGCGCCGAAGGCGGAAGAGGCGATCAGCTACGCCATCCCGACGTACAAGCTGGATGGCAAGCCGCTGATCTACTTTGCCGCGTTCAAGAAACACGTCAGCGTGTATCCGGCGCCGCGCGGGGCGAAAGAGTTCCAGGAGGAGCTGAAGATCTACGCGGGCGGGAAAGGGACGGTGCAGTTTCCGCTGGACGCGCCGATCCCGCACGAGCTGATTCGGCGCATCGTGAAGTTCCGGATGGCTGCGGCGGCCTAGTTTGCGATCATGAGCCCGGTCCTGCCGTTGAGCGCAGCCGTGTATGTGGCGGGATTTTTGGCGGCGCTCGCAGTCAGTCCACTCCGGCGGCGCTGGCGGATTCTCGCGCTCGCGATTCTCGCCGCTGCAGGTCTGACGGCGCTCGTCTATGTCGACATCGCACTGTACCGTCGCGCGTCGTCGATGTGGAACACGCCCAGCGAGGTGATATCCAGCAGCAGGCGCCTGTGGCTCTGGAGCACGATATTCATTCTGGGGGGCTTGTATTCGTTGCTCCGATCGGCGCGCACGGAACGTCGTCGAAGGATTCGACGCTTCCTCTGCGCCGCGGGTGCGCTCGCGCTCACGAGCAGCGTTCTCGTCCTGCTTGCCAGCGGGGCCGTGCGTATTGCCGGAACCCGGATGGCGCCGCGAGAGAACGTCGCGGTCAGCGTTCAGCCCGACTATGTGGCCCTCTTGGCGATTCGCTCCGACGGCGGCATCGGCCTGCAATCGCCGTACTTTGACGTCGCGCACGAGCGCGTGCGCATCACCATCGAAGCAGCGGCGGCCACGATCGTCGAACTGAAAGACTCGCGCCTCGCTCGCGTCGATTTATCCGCGGCCGCGAAACCGAAAATCGTCGTGGCGCATGGCGGCAGGGAGCGTGCGATCCGCGCGATCGACGACGTAGCCGCGGCGCGCCGCATCAGCGTGAAACAGCGCGTCACGCTCGAGAGCCTGCACGTCTCTCTGCAGGAGCGGGATACAGGCGTTCCGGCGCCGGCCGGAGCATCTGCGCAGCGAGAAACTTCGCACGCCGTCCTCCTCGCGTCCTCACCCATTCCCGCGTTTCTCGACCCCGGCGGAGTGCCGGCGAAGAAAACCGGCTCCTTCAGCGCGTTCGAGAAGCGATGGGATCCTTCGACTTTGACCTCGTTGCTGGTTTCGTTTCGCGACAATCCCGTCTGGACGTCGTTCGGGATGCAGTGGTCCAGCACGCTGGAATCGGAAACGCGCGAGCTGCTGGGCCGTTCCGACCGCGGCGTCTTCATTCTGCCGGCCGCGGATCTGACGCAGGGAGAGCATGGAGGCCGGCTGCGTCTCGCGCTTCGCGCGCCGACGGACTTCATGCTCGTCCTGGATGAAGCCCACGTATTCAGCGGCCTGACAGAAACGCTGACAGGCCTGGTCGTGATCTTCGTGAAGGGCGCAACGGTCACGGAGGTGCAGCCGCTGCGTCCGGAGCCATCGAGTCCGGTCATCTTCATGCGGTGGGCCGTGGCAACCGAGACACTCGACGACAGTCACTCCAGAGAAGAGTCGGCGGTGTCGGTGCTGTACGCGGGAAACGCCCGAGGACGCGTCAGCGTAGGGCAGAACGAGCGGCCGCTCGACTCCGACGTCAACACGATCGCCCTTGCCTCCGGCGAAACATACCCGGACGTTCGCGTGCGATGGGCCGCCAATCGGCTGTACGCCTCCTGCAGCGCGGGCACGGTCGAGCGCATCACCCTGAACGGTACCAGTCTGCTCCCCACCATCTGGGAGTCGCTCTCGAACGAAGCGCGGATCGGAGTCGCCGGCGGTCTGGCGACATTTCTCATCGGCCTGCTGCTGGCGAACAAGTCTGACGTGCGCCGGTTATGGCATTGGGCGACAGGAACACTGGACTAGACTAACGCGCGTGTCTCCCATCGACCGGCGCACCTTCCTCGAATTCGCGGCGCTGGCGGCGCTCGCGCCGCGCGAGCTCCTCGCGCAGACGCCGGACCTCGAAGAGCTGACGATCGCGGAGCTGCGGCGGTTTTCGGCGCGGCAGTTGACGGAGCTGTATCTCGCGCGCATCGATGCGCTCGATAAGAGCGTCAACTCGATCATCGAGCGCAATCCGGACGCGCTGGCGATCGCCGACACGCTCGATCGCGGTCCGCGGCGCGGGCCGCTGCACGGGATCCCGATCCTCATCAAAGACAACATCGACACCGCCGACAGGATGCACACGACCGCCGGCTCGCTGGCGCTCGCCGATTCGATCGCCGCGCGCGACGCGCACGTGGTCAAGCGTCTCCGCGACGCGGGCGCGGTGATCCTCGGCAAGACGAATCTCTCCGAGTGGGCGAACTTTCGCTCCACGCATTCGACCAGCGGCTGGAGCGCGCGCGGCGGTCTGACGCGAAATCCGTACGCGCTCGACCGCAACGCCTGCGGCTCGAGCAGCGGCACCGGCGCCGCCATCGCCGCGAGCTTCGCGGCCGTCGGCGTCGGCACGGAGACCGACGGCTCGATCGTCTGCCCCTCTTCCGCCTGCGGCCTCGTCGGCCTCAAGCCGACCCTCGGCATGATCAGCGGCGCCGGCATCATTCCGATCGCGCACAGCCAGGACACGGCCGGTCCGATGGCCCGCACCGTCACCGATGCCGCGATCCTCCTCGGCGCGATGGCCGACAAGGACGCCGACTACACGAAGTTTCTCGATCAGGACGGCCTCCGCGGCGCGCGCATCGGCGTCGCCCGCAAATACTTCGGCTTCAACGATCGCGTCGATGCCCTGGTGAACGAGTCGCTCGACGTGATCAAGCAGCTCGGCGCGACGCTCGTCGATTCCGCGGACATGGAGACGACCGGCAAATACGACGACACCGAGCTCGAAGTGCTGCTGTACGAGTTCAAAACGGATCTGAACAAATACCTCGCGCAGTTGCCGCCGAACATCGAGACGCGCACACTCGCCGATTTGATTGAATTCAATGTAAAGAACCGCGAGCGGGAGATGCCGTACTTTGGACAGGAGCTCTTCGAGCGCGCGGAGAAGAAAGGGCCGCTGACGAGCGCCGAGTACAAGAAGGCGCTGGCGAAGAATCATCGTCTATCGCGCAACGAGGGGATCGATGCGGTGCTGAAGAAGCACAAGCTCGACGCGATCGTCGCGCCGACCGGCGGGCCGGTCTGGTGCACCGATCTCGTGAACGGCGATCACTACACCGGCGGCTACTCCAGCGCCTCCGCCGTTGCCGGATATCCGCACATCACGGTCCCGGCGGGACAGGTGTTCGGATTGCCGGTCGGCCTCTCGTTCTTCGCCGGCGCGTGGAGCGAGCCGGTGCTGCTCAAGTTCGGGTACGCGTTCGAGCAGGCGACGAAGGCGCGGAAGGCGCCGAGGTTTCTAGAACGCCAACCGTAAGTACGCCTCCGGCCCGCGAATCGTCATATCCAGCGCGCCGCGCAGGGTGTCCTGCTCGACGTCGACGTTCAGTCGAAAGTAGTGATACGCGCCGCCGATGCCGAGCCAGTTCAGGGGGCGATACTCGAGCCGCGCGGCGGCGGTGAGCGCGTCGCCGCTGTAGTCGCCGATCGTGACGCGCGGCAAGGTCGCGGCACCGGCCTCGGCGTGCAGGCGCGGGGTGATGGCGACGCGTCCCTGCAACCCCGCGAGTGCGACTGGAACGTCGGTCTCCGCCTGCTGCGACACGGACGCCGCGATGACGGAGACGCTCGCGTCCAGCGACAGGTAGGCCGCGCCTAACGTGATGCCGAGGCCGTCGCGGTCGGAGCGGCGCGCCCACCAGGTGTACGTGAGGCTCGCGTAGTCGAGATCGAACTGCGTCGTGACGAGCGCGTTGATGGGATAGACCTGATTGCGGAAGGTGATGTTGCGCGTGATCTGCTGCTGCCCGCCGCGCGGCGCGGAAAAGTACGTCGCGGCAAGCTCGTGGCGGCGGAACGGACGCCACTGCGCGGAAAAGCGCTGCAGCGTGCGCGAGTCCTCGAGGCCGAGGTCGCGCTCGAAGCTCACCTCGGTCCCGAGCTCGCTGAGCGTGGTTTCGGGATCGATCCGCGCGTTGGTCTCGAACGACGCCGGCGACGAGGAGCCGGTCACGGAAAAGCGCGGGAACAGCAGGCTCTCCTGCGCGGCGAGCGGGAGCGTGAACGCCAGACAAAGCAAAAGGAGTCGCATGCCGCGACTCCTTTTCACTTCCCGCGCCCGGACGAGAATCAGTGCCGGCCGCGTCCGCGATGATGTCCGCCGCCGCCGCGCACGAAGACGCGGCCGCCGTACGGACGATAGCCCCAGCCCCAGCCGAAGCCGATATTCACGCGCGGCCCGTACCAGAACGGATCGTAGAACGGGTCGCCCCATCCGTAGCCGTAGTACGAGGAGTAGTACGGCCGATAAACGGTGCGCTCGCGCGTGCCGCGCCGCGGCGTCCCGTTGCGGTCATCCGCGTGATCGATCACGGCGCGGATCACGTCCTTCGACGCCTTCGCATCCGTGAGCGCGATCAGGTCGTCGGCCGTCACGTCGTCGCGGTCGTCGGACTTGCGGATGTACTCGACGATCGCCTCGTCATTCACGCCGGCGGTGGTCATGCGAATGACCTCATCGACGAGCGTGCGGCGAGGCGTGCGATCCCGCTCCTCCTCCGCGGTAGCGAACAGCGGAACTGCGAGCAATACCAAAACGACAATTGCCAGACGCTTCATGATGGGCTCCTCTGCCGCGCTCGCATGCGATCGGTTTGCCAGCGATTTCCTCTGATTTTCGCGAGTTTCCGCGGCGCGCTCTCCTCATTCGGGGACAGGGTGTCATCAGATGGCGTCGGTATACTCGCGGGCATGCGCCGAATGATCGTGGTGGGCTTGCTGGTGGTCGCCTGTTCGAAGACGGAAGTGCCTGCGGATAGGACCGATACGAGAGATAGGACGGATACGACCAATACGACCGCGACCGCACCCGCGGCGGCGCCGCAGAATGCGCCGAGTCTCTCGTCGTTTTCGGCGGGCGCGCTGATCGTGCAGAGGCCGCAGGAGTACAGCGATACGTGGTCCGTTTTCTGGTTGCTCGACGAGCGGCCGGACACAGGCTGGGCGACGCCGCAGGGGGTCACGACGCCGCAGACGATCGTGATCGCGCTGGCGGAACAAAGCCAGATCGAGCGCCTGACCTTCGACACCGCCGGCATCGACGGCGACGGCCGCGGCGCGAAGGACATCAGCGTCGAGATCAGCGACGCCGCGGACGGCGGCTTTCAGAAAATCGCGCAGGTGTCGCTGCAGGACAAAGCGGACAACCAGACCTTTCCCGTCTCCGCGCAAGTCCCCGGACGCTGGCTTCGCGTGACGGTGCAGAACAACCATGGCTCGCAGGAGTACACCGAGTTGATGGACATCCGCGCGTATGGGAAGCAGCTCACGCGTACGCCGTTCCCGAACGCGAGCGGCACGTACGAGACCGCGTACGGCAACTTCCATCTGAAGCAGGAAGGGACGTCCGTCACGGGCTGCTATGAGCACGACGAAGGGCTGCTCAACGGCGGCATCGAGGGCCGGGTGATGAAGTTCACGTGGCGCGAGGCCGGGGAAGACAAGGGGCCGGCGATCATGGTCTTCAGTCCCGACGGCAACCAGATGTTCGGGCTCTGGTGGAACGAAGGCAATACGGAAAATCGGGGCAACTTCTGGAACGGCAAGAAGATCTCGAACGAGGTCGGCTCGTGCCCGCACTGGTCGGGCAAGACCGGCGCGGAAGCGCAGATGACGAAGGAGCTCGAGGAGCTCGGACGCACGCGCGTCTACGGCATCAACTTCGACGTCGACTCCGACGTGATCCGCGACGAGTCGAAGCCGACGCTGGACAAGATCGTGACGGTGCTGAAGGCGAAGCCGGACTGGAAGCTGAAGGTCGAAGGCCATACCGATTCGAGCGGCGGCGACGCGCACAATCAGCAGCTTTCGCAGAAACGCGCCGACGCGGTGAAGGCCTATCTCGTCAGCGCGGGCATCGACGGCAATCGCCTTACGACCGCCGGCCTCGGCGCATCGAAACCGGTGGCCGGCAACGAGACCGAGGCCGGGCGGGCGCAGAATCGGAGAGTGGAATTGGCGAAAGAGTAACTACAACTGCGGCTCGAACAGCGGCACGAACAACACCTTCGCCGCCCACACGCGCAGCGACAGCCGCGGCAGGCGCGAGCCGCGGATGACCCACGCGTTCTCGATGTGCCCGTCGATCGAGGCGAGCACTTGCCGCGCGACCTCCTCATCTTCGGTGATGCACACGACCTCGGAGTCGAGGTTCTGCGATCGCTGGTCGAGGTTGTACGAGCCGACGACCACGATGCGGCCGTCGATCACCGCGCTTTTCGCGTGCAGCATGTTCGGGCCTTTGTACTCGCGCACGTCGATGCCCGCGCGCACGAGGCGGCCGCGATATTTCAGGTAGCCGGCCTGCGGCAGGATGCCGTCGCAGGAGCGGAGGGAGTTCGTCAGCACCGTCACCGACACGCCTTCCGTGACTTTTCGCTGCAACAGCTCGCGCAGCGGACGTGACGGGACGAGGTACGGCGACTCGATGACGATCGACTCCTTCGCGCCCTCGAGCAGCTTCGCCAGCTGCGCCCCGACGCGTTCGCCTTTCCCCGGCACGAGCGGGTCGTGCAGGAATCGCACTTCGCCGACGTCGCGCTGGCCGTCCGACCAGTTCTGTCCCGTGTTCAGCGTGACGATGCCGGCGGCCTGCAGTTCCTCGAGCGCGTGCGTGAGCGTTTCCTTCGCCTGCTCTTTCCGGCGCGCGGGAACATGCACGTCGAGGACGGCGACATGCTTGCTCGTCCAGACTTTCTCGAAGTGCGTATCCGCATTGGCGGCGGAAGCGCCTTCCACGTACACGTCGCGATCGACGTAGTTCTTGCGCGCCATCCCAAAGTACGCCTCGGCCAGATTGCGCCCGCCGGCGATGTATCGCTCGCCGTCGACGACGACCACCTTCTCGTGCATCCGCCGGAACAGCCAGCTCGGATGGCGCAGCGTGATCGGGTGATAGACGCGCACCTCCACGCCCTCGTCCCGCAGATGCGCGAGGACGGCTTTCGGGATGTGGGAGAAGTTCGCGTCGACGACCAGCTTCACGCTCGGCACACCGCGGCGCCGCGCTTCGATGAGCAGCGCGAGCGCGCCGAGGGTGATGCGATCGTTGCGGGCGAGGAAGTAGAGCGCGTGCACTTCACGCTCGGATTGCTGAATGATGTCGACCCGCGCCTGCACCGCCTCGCGATCGTCATCGAGTACTCGAAAGACGTCAGCCTGTACCGTCGAGGCGACGGCCAGGACGAAGACGAACGCGAGCCGGGCGCGCACGGGCGGTAGGTGTTGCATGGGCTCTGCCTAAACCGGACGGGAGGGTGCAAACTAAGGCAATGCGCAGGTTTCTGAGGTGGCTCGCGGCGGCGGTCGCTTCGGTGCTGGCGCTCCTGGCCGTCGGCACGTGGCTGATCGTGCACGACGAGGTCTCGAGGCTGCGCTCCATTTCCGCGAAGTCGCCGCCCTTGAATCCGCTGATGCGCGACGCCATCGTCGCCGCGGACGGTATTCGCAGCACCTCACCGACCGCATGGGTTCTTGTCCGATTCATGTCGCCGCACCACCGGCCGTTGCGCCGGCTGTTCGAGACGGCGCTCACCACGTTCGTGGTCTCCCGCCTTTTCGAGCCGGAGGAGTTGTTGCGCATGTACGCACACGAGGCCTACCTCGGCACGATCGAACACCGGCAGATTCTCAGCGTCGAGTCGGCGAGCCAGGTTTATTTTCGGAAACCGGCCGATGCGCTCACGACGGCCGAAGCAGCACTGCTTGCGGGGATGATTCGCAGTCCGAATATCTATTCGCCTGTGCGAAATCCCGATCGGGCGATCGAACGGCGAAATGTCGTTTTGAAGCGCATGCACGAGATGGGCTTCATCGACCAGGGGGAGTTTCAGCGCGCGGTCAATGAGCCGTTACGGTGAGCCCGCCTCCGAGTCATCAGAGTGTTCACCCTGCTCGTCATACCACTCGCCGTCATCGCCTTGTACGCGCGCCCGCAGCAACAACGCGATGGCGAGCATTTTTTGAATCACCTCGTCATCGGGGTTCTTCACGCTGACGTTGCCGCGCCACCATGAGAACCAGACGGAATCACCAGAGGTGTGGCCATTCCACTGCGCCAGGCCCGGCCGATTCAGAACGAGACGTTCGTTCGTTGCAGGGTTGAGCGTCTCGGCAGCGTCCGTCAACTCGAACCGCGGATCCGTCCGAAGATACTGACGCCATTCGTCCAGAGTGATCTCCAAACCCTGATTGGACGACCAATGCTCGACGGCGCGCGTGATATGGAGCTCGTAACCCATGGATCAGGACGCGAAGCGGTGTTAATCCGCCAGTACGATCGACGCCCACGGCAACTTCCGCACGGCCATGACCTGAGCATCGATATCAGCCTGGGAGGCCGTTGCGCCGAGTACGCGCTGGACATAAGCGACCTCGGTCGAAACGAGTCGCTGCGAGAGCAATCGCGCTGCCGCCTTCGCGACATTTCCTTCCGACACCGCCAGTTTCCCTTCGCTCGCTCCGGTCTTTTTCCTGGTTGTTTTCACGCGGCCTCCGTTCGTTCGCTAAGACGATCGGAATCCGTGTCTGGCTTAGCCCAAGTTCACGGAGAGGTCGGTCGGACTGCCCGACGCGGCAGTGGCAGCGCGGAGCCGCCATTCCCCCTCCGCAACGTCACACTTGCCCTCTAAATTCTCCAAGGACAGTATTTAGCGTTATCGGGATACGATGGCGCGGTGAACGACCTCGACGGAGCTGGTTACGCGCTCGCGGACCTCGTGCTCGCGGATCATCAATGCGAACATCTCACGCGATCGCTTCCGGCCGTTTCCGGCGGGCGAGGTGGAGTACGCAATCTCCTCATTCATCCAACCGTGATCCGGCTGCTCGCGCATGAAGCATTTGGTCGCTACCTCCGGTCGGTCACCGGGCGCGAATTAGTCGCGGTCAAGGCTACGTTGTTCGATAAAACGTCGACGACCAACTGGCGGGTCCAGTGGCACCAGGATCGTGCAATCGCTGTAAGAGACCGCCTGGATGTTCAAGGATATGGACCCTGGAGCGTCAAATCGGGCTCGTTGCACGTCGAACCGCCGGCAGAGGTGCTCGCGCAGATGCTGGCCGTACGGATCCACCTCGATCCCTGCGGCTCGGAGAACGGACCGCTGCGAGTCATCCCCGGAAGTCACACGTTAGGAAAGCTCGTCGCCTCAGCGCTCGCGGAAGTTGTCGCTACGAACGATTTGATCGAGCTCTATGTATCGCAGGGAGCGATCATGCTCATGCGTCCCTTACTCGTGCATTCGTCATTACCAGCCCGCCAGGTCCAGCATCGGCGTGTCCTTCACATCGAGTTCGCGCCTCCCGAAGCGATCTCGCCGTTGCAATGGCATACGACGGTTCCGTTGTGGCGTGCGGCCTGATCCGCCTGTCCGCCCTGTGGCGCCGCAGCGGCTACATCTACGCCGCTGAGTCGGATGCGGGACCGATGCAGCACGCCAGCGCAGGGGCCATCGTGCGGAATCCTGATGATCGGCCGCCGTGGATCGTCGTCGATCATTCGCTGGAAACGGTCGTCATTGCGAGCTGGCCGGGCCGGTTGTGGCGGGCGCGGGTCCACGAAGCGGCGTATGAGCAGCTCTCCACGAATTTCAGACGCGCGGTTTCCGTACGCATCCTCGAGGAGCTCCCCGTTTCCGTTCTTTTCGGCCCGCATGGGCGCGAGGTGTGCGCGGTGATCGACCGCGCGGCGGCGCTGACGTTCGAGGAGATCGAGGCGCTCGCGAGCGCGTACCGGCACGAGGCGCGTGCCGCTTATTCGAGAGCGTGGCAGGCATGGCTCGGTCAAACGGGCGAAGATCACGGCGGTACGCTTGCCATTCCGCTGCGCGGCCGCGAACGCTCGCCCGTCGGCTCGGGCTTCACGGTCCTGCATTCGGTCATCTCGGAAAAGGCATACGCGCACGCCGGAACCGATGCATTCACCGACGACGAAGATGGGACGTGGCTCGTGCCGCCGTGGTCTGACGCGTCATCCGCGGCCTTGCAGGCGGCGATGGCATTCGGCGCACCGCAGCTCGTCTCGGCGGACGACGCAAAATTACTGACCGAGGCCTGGACGACATGCATGAAATCGTGACCGCGATTCACAACGGCGATCTCCCGAAGCTCGAAGCGCTGCTCGCGCAGGATCCTGCGCTGGCAACGGCACGCATCGAAAGAGGGCGCACGCTCCTGCACATCCTCGCCGATTGGCCGGGCCACCGCCCGAACGCCGCGCAAACCGTCCAGCTGCTGGTGCGATACGGGGCGGATGTGAACGCGCGATTCAAACATCCTCGCGAAGACGCCGAGGAGACGCCGTTGCATTGGGCCGCGAGCAGCGATGACGTCGCGCTGATCGATGCCCTGCTCGACGCCGGCGCGGATATCGAAGTGTCCGGCGCGATCTTCACGGGCGGACCGCCGATGTCGGACGCCGTCATCTTCGCGCAATGGAACGCGGCGCGACGGCTCGTCGAGCGTGGAGCAAAGACGACGTTCTGGCAGGCGGCTGCGCTGGGTCTCCTCGAACAAGTCCGCGCGCACGCCGCGTCCGCATCCAAAGAAGAGATCACGAATGCGTTCTGGAACGCGTGCCGCGGCGGCCAGCTTGCGACTGCTGAATATCTGTTGAGTCAGGGCGCGGACCGGAATTGGATCGGCCACGATGACAAGACGCCGCTCGACGTCGCCCGCGAGAGCGGGAACGAGGAGTTGGTCGCGTGGCTCGTTAGCTCACCAGCACCTCATCGACCTTGATCTCCGAGGTCAGCGTCTTCTTGACCGGGCACCGGCCGGCGATGCTGAGGAGCTTCTGCCGCTGTTCCTCGGAGAGCGTGCCGTGCAGGCGGATCTCGACGCGGAACCGGTGGATGTAGCCGCTCCCGGTGGTGCAGTCGGCGCAGTCTTTGGCGTGCTGGCGATCGTGGGTGACGGTGATGTCGACGCCTTCGAGCGGGAGGTTTTCGCGCTTCGCGTAGAAGTGCAGGGTCATGGCCGTGCAGCCGCCGAGGGCGGAGGCGAGCATGTCGTAAGGAGTCGGCCCTTCGCCGCCGCCGCCGGCGTCCTGAGGCTCGTCGAGGATCCAGCGATGCGGCCCGGCCTCGACCTCGGTGCGGAATGAACCGCGGGCGTGAAGCATTACCGGCGTAGTCATAGGTGGCATCCTACTGCTACCATTCGTCCAACGTCCCGCGTCACCAGAGGTCAAATGAAACGAATCGTCCTGGCAACCGCCGTTGCGTTTGCGTGCCTTACGGCACCGGCCACGCTCGCGGCGGAGAAGAAAAAACCTGAGACCCTCGTGAAATCCCTCATCCGGCAGGCGCCGGGTCTGCGCGGCGACGTGCTGCGCCTCGCGCTCGAAGCCACGCAGCGCGCGAAGTCGCAGGGACTGGTCAAGCGCAACGACCTGCTCACCGTCATCGACTACTCGCTCCCCTCCACCCAGCCGCGCCTCTTCGTCTTCAACCTCGCCACGCGCAAGCTGCTGTTCCGCGAGCTCGTCGCGCACGGCAAGAACAGCGGCGACAATCAGGCGTCCTTCTTCTCGAATTCACCCGGCAGCCTGGCCACAAGCCTCGGCCTCTTCATCACCGCCGACCCGTACATCGGCAGCAACGGCTACTCGCTGCGGCTGAAGGGGCTCGAGGAAGGGATCAATGACATGGCCTGGGATCGCGCCATCGTCATGCACGGCGCGGAGTACGTCAGCCGCACCGCGATCAAGGCCCTCGGACGCCTCGGCCGGAGCTGGGGCTGCCCCGCGGTGCGCAAGGAGATCGCGCGCAAGATCATCGACACGCTTCGCGGCGGCTCGCCGATCTTCGCCTATTACCCCGAACATCGCTGGCTCGATCACTCGTCGTTCATTCGAGCGGAGAAATGATCCGGCGCGTCGCGGCTCTTTTGATCGCCTCGATCGCCGCGACGCAACCCCTGTTCGCGTGTGCACCCGCGCCGCACGCCGGCGAAGAGATCGAGATCGTCGAAGAGTCGGCCATCATCCACTGGGATCCGGCGACGAAGACGGAGCAGTTCATCCGCCGCGCGACGTTCAAAGGCACTGCGAAGGATTTCGGGTTCCTCGTGCCGACGCCGACCACTCCTACGCTCGAGGAAGTGAGCGACGACGTCTTCGCGCAGCTGGAAACGAAGACCGCGCGCAAGACCGTCGAGAAAACGACGAAGAGAATCGATTGGACGCCACTGGTGGCGCTGCTCTTCCTCTCGCGGAAGTTAGGCGATGCCGAGACCATGACGGCCGGCCGCGCGCCGGTGGAAGTGCTCTCCACGCAGAAGATCGCCGGCTATGAAGCGGCGGTGCTCGACGCGACGGACGCGAAGGCGCTGAACGAGTGGCTGTCGAAGAACGGCTACGCGACGACGCCCAATCTCGAGCAATGGCTCGACGCGTACATCAAGCAGGGCTGGAAGATCACGGCGTACAAGATCGACAAGAGCCAGGGCGAGGCCGCGGCGCGGACGTCGGCGGTGAAAATGACGTTCCAGACGGAGCGGCCGTTTTTCCCGTATCGCGAGCCGAAGACCGAGCGCCCATACGACTCGGTCCGTGCGCTGACCATCTTCTTTCAGGGACCGGAGCGCGTCACGGGCGTCATCGGCGAGAAGGAGTTCTGGCCGGGTGTGATGACGTGGAGCGACACGAAGCTCACGAAGTTCGTCGATACCTCGAACGTCCGCCCCGGCTTCGACGATCTCTTCTTCACCCGCGACAAGGACCAGAGCAACTACGAACTGCCGCCGATCGTGCACGAGAACGTCGAGACGACGAACCTGCCTGCCGATGTGATCGCGATCGCCGCGGTGATCGTGATTCTGATCATTCGCCGCATCCGCCGCTGAGCCCCCGCGCGTGCGGGTAGAGCGCATGTGCCGCGCAGCGCTTTCCGAGGCGAAGCTGCAGACGAAAGTTGCCGGGATCGATCTTCGCGGCGCGTCTGAGATTTTTCCCCGTCGAGTAGGCGTGCATTGAATAGAGCTGAGAGGCGCTTCGCGCCGCTCCGAGGAGGCATATCAAGAGGACCAGTGGAGCGGCGGGCTTCAGCCCGCCGAACGGCTCCGGCGGGCTGAAGCCCGCCGCTCCACCACTGAGCGCGCCTAACGAAGTCCAGACGAGAAACGCGGGGATCGGCAAGAGCAGCACCGCATCGAACAAGCCGGTAATCACGGCGCCCGTGATCACGCTGAGGAGCGCAACGTGTTCCAGCGTGCGGTCGCGCAGAGCGCGGAGTGCGAGCAACCCGAGAGCAAGTGCGAGCAGGCTCGCGGTCACGAGGCCCCGCTCCGAAACGAGGGCAATCCAGTCGCTGCTCGGCCAGGGATTGAACGTCATGCCGGGATGGGAGTCGTCCATCGACGGGTCGTTGCGTTTGGCGTACGCGGGATAGGCGACGGCCCAGTTGCCGGCGCCGACGCCGAGGAGCGGGTGGTGCGCGGCCATGCGCAGCGAGCGCTCGTACTGCACGAGGCGTCCGCGGCCGGAGCCGCCCTGGTAGTCGGCGACGCGCTTCATCGTCTCGAGGTACGGATTGTCGCTGCGCCAGCGCAGCGCGTTCGGGATCAGGAGCGCAGCGGCGACGGCGCCGGCACTGAGAGCCGCGACACCAAGCAGTCGCCGGGCATGGCCTCGGATGGTGAAGACGACGAACACGAGCACCACCGCCGCGAACGCGAGCCACGCGGCGCGCGAGCGCGTGAGGACGAGCGAGGCGATGACGAGCGCGGAGCCGATGGACCAGAACAGCGCGCGTTGCGCGCGCAGGGTCATCACGAGGAGTAGCGGAAAGCCGAAGGCGGCGACGTGGGCGACGAAGTTGCGATTGCCGAGCGTGCCGCCGGGCGCGCGCTGGTCGGAGAAGAAATCGAGATCGAGGCCGTAGGTCTGCAGCAGCGACGTCACGGCCGCGGCGATCACCGCGAGCGCCAGCGCGGGCACGAGCCGCGATCCGATCGCGCGCGCCGCCCAGAAGAGCACGATTCCTGACGCGCTGATCGCGACCGCGCGCATCGCCAGCCAGGGATTCGTGGCGAAGACTCCGGAGAGAACGCTGAGGCCGAGGAAGAGCAGCAGCAGGATGTCGACGCGATCCTTCGACGCGCGCGCCGCGAGCAGGCCGGCGAGCAACGCGGTGAGATGCAGGACGAGCTCTTTCGGCACGAAGAAGCGATCGAGCTCGAAGTCGTTCAGCGTCGTGGCGACGAGAACGACGGCGATGGCGCCGAGCTGGAGGATGCGAGCCTGCACTATTCTTTAGCATAGGCAAACAGGCAGGACATTCGCAAAGGTCTCAATTCTTGTGACTTCGGACCTCTCATTCCCGGATGCCAGCGTCGCCGAGCTCGCCCTGCTGCTCGACGCGGTGCAGGACTACGCCATCTTCCTGCTCAGCCCCACGGGACACATCCGCTCCTGGAACCGCGGCGCGGAGCGGACGATGGGCTACGTGGCGTCGGAAGTGATGGGCAAGCACTTCTCCATCTTCTACGGCCCCGAGGATCTGGCGGCGCGCAAGCCGGATGCGGAGCTCGCCGTCGCGGGGAGCGAGGGGCGCATCGAAGACGAGGGCTGGCGCATCCGGAAAGGCGGCCAGCGGTTCTGGGTCAACACCGTCATCACCGCGCTGCGCAACGATGACGGCTCGGTGCGCGGCTTCGCGAAAGTGACGCGCGACCTGACGAAGCATCGCCAGGCGGAAGAGCAACTGCGCCGCAGCGAGGAACTGTTCCGCCTGCTCGTGCAATCGGTGAAGGACTACGCGATCTTCCTCCTCGATGCGGGCGGGCACATCGTGACGTGGAACGAAGGCGCGCGCCGGCTGAAGGGCTGGGAGCGCGACGAGATCGTCGGACGCCACTTCTCGACGTTCTATCCCGAGGTCGACAAAAAGGCGGGCAAACCGGAGTGGGAGCTCGAGCAGGCGAAACTGCACGGCAGCGTCGAGGACGAAGGCTGGCGCCTGCGCAAGGACGGCACGCGGTTCTGGGCGAACGTCGTCATCACGGCGGTGCATGACGAGCACGGCCACCTGCGCGGCTTCGCGAAGGTGACGCGCGATTTCACCGACCGCGTGGAGAAAGAAGACGCGCAGCGCCAGCTCATGGAGCAGCGCGAAGCGCGGCTCATGGCGGAGGAGGAGCGCCGCCGCGCGGAGGCGTCGTATCACGTGGCCCAGGAGGCGAACCGCGCGAAGGACGAGTTCCTGATGACGCTGTCGCACGAGTTGCGCACGCCGATGACGGCGATCCTCGGCTGGACGCGCCTGTTGCCGACGCTCCCGCACACGGACGATTCGTTCCGCGACGCGGTGGCTTCGATCTCCCGCAGCGCGCAGTTGCAGGCGCGGCTCATCGACGACGTGCTCGACGTGTCGCGGATCATGTCCGGCAAGCTGCGCTTGAACGTCGAGAACATCGACATGGAGACGCTGATCCATGCGTCGATCGACGCGGTGCGCTCCAGCGCCGATGCGAAGAAGATTTCGATCGACACTTCGTTCGCGCCGGACCTCGGCATGGTGGTCGCGGATTCGACGCGGCTGCAGCAGGTGGTGTGGAATCTCCTCACCAACGCCGTGAAGTTCACGCCGAAAGGCGGCTCGATCCAGGTCATCGCGCGGCGGACGTCGTCGCAGGTGCACATCTCGGTGCGCGATACGGGCGAGGGGATCGAGCCGTCGTTCCTGCCGCATATGTTCGAGCCGTTCCGCCAGGCCGAGAATCCGAGCACGCGCGTGCACGGCGGCCTCGGCCTCGGTCTGTCGATCGTGCGTTACCTCGTCGAGGCGCACGGCGGCACGGTCGCCGCCGAGAGCCCGGGCAAAGGGATGGGGTCGACGTTCACGATCTGCCTGCCGATCGCCGCGCTGCGCACCACGCGCTCCGAGGCGGAGGAGGCTCAGGAGCTCGAGGATCCGCCGCAGCTCACCGAGCAGCGCCTGCGCGGCATCCGCGTACTGGTGGTGGACGACGATCGCGAGGCGCGGCAACTGATCCGCGCGGTGCTCAAGCAGGCCGGCGCCGACGTCGTGGCCGCGGACAGCGCGCAAAGCGCGCTCGAACAGCTCGGCCTCCGCGACGCGGACGTGATGGTGACGGACATCGCCATGCCGCAGATGGACGGCTATTCGCTGATCCGCAAAGTGCGCGAGGAAACGCGCCACGACCGGATGAAGATCGCCGTCCTCAGCGCCTTCCCGGCCGGCGGCCAGAACGCGACGAAGAACGGCGGCTTCGATGAATACCTGTCGAAGCCGATCGATCCGTTCGCGCTCGTGGATGCGATCGCGCGGCTCGCGCCGTAGCGCGCCCTACTTCGGATCCCACCACTTCGACAGATTCTGCGTCACCGCGCGCGGGCGCTCGGAGTAATGCGAGGTGTCGTTGAAGAGCATGAGCCGCGGGTGGACGGGGTCGCGGAAGTCGATGACGTTGAGGCACGCCGGCGCTTGGTCGAGGCGGTCGCGGTAGCCGCGCGCGTCGAAGCCGAGGAGGCTGCTGAGGAGGAGCCGGATCGTCGCTTTGTGCGAGATGACGAGCACGCGCTGGCTCTCGTGGCGCGTGACGATCTCGCGCATCGCCGGCAGCGCGCGCGCCAGCACCGCGACGCCCGACTCGCCGCCTTCCGGCGCGAACGTGAACGGATCTTCCTCCCACGCGACGTACTCGTCGCGAAAGCGCTCTTCGACTTCGCGCCGCGTCAGTCCTTCCCACCGCCCGTGACTGATCTCGCGCAACGCGTCGACCGGCACCGGCGTGAGGCCGCACGGTCCGCCGACGATTTGCGCCGTCTCCATCGTGCGCGAGAGCGGGCTGCAATAGACGGCGCTCACTTCCTCGCGCTGCATGCGCGCGCCGAGGCGCGCCGCCTGCCACCGACCGTCCTCGGATAGATCGACGCCGGCGGCGCCCGAAAATCGATCTTCCGCCGTCAGCTGCGTCGCGCCGTGGCGGGCGAGGTAGACGCGGGTTACTCCTCGACTGCCCACACGTCTCCTCCCTGCGGCAGGAAGCGGTCGAACAGAATCCAGCGCCCGTCCGGCGACCAGACCGGATAGTCGATGCGCGAGTCGGCGTCGTCGAACTCGAACACTCTCCGCGGCGCGCCGCCGGCTTGCGGCGAGCACCAGAGCGTACGGTGGCCGACGACGTCCATGATCAGCGATTGATCGGGAGAGAACGACATGTGGGAGCCGCCGATCACTTCCGCGGTCGGCACGGCCTCGCCGCCGGCGGCCGGAACCGTCATCGACTTCTTCGCCGCCGGAGAGCGGAACACGATGCCCGCGCCGTCCGCGCTCCAGCGCAGGAAATGACCGCCCGCGCCGACATTGGTCAACTGCTTGACGTTCGAGCCGTCGGCGTTCATCACGAAAATCTCGAGACGCCCGTCGCGATCCGATTGGAAGGCGATGCGCGTTCCGTCGTGGGAAAAGAACGGATTGATGTTGATGCCTTCGCCGCGCGTCAGGCGGGTGAGAGTCTCGCCATCGAAGTCGTAGCGCCAGATGTCGATCGCGCCGGCACGGCCGGAGAAGAAGACGAGCGAGCGGGCGTCGGGCGACCAGTTCGGCTGATAGTCGCCGCCGGCGCCGGTGGTGAGGCGGCGCGTTTTGCCGTCGCGCAAGGAGAGCAGCCAGAGGTTCATCTCGCCCGTGCGGTCGGAGCCGAAGGCGATGCGCTCGCCGTCGGGCGACCACGCGCCACGCGTGTTCTCGCGCGAGCCCGCGACGACCTGCTCCGGCGCGCCGGCCGCCTCGCCGGTCGCCGGATCAATGGGCAGGCGCCACAGCTCGGCGTTTTGTTTGAGGATGGCGAAGACGAGACGGTTCTCGCTGCGCGGCGTGTCGAGGTCGACGTCATGTCCCGGTCCGGCCGTGATCTGCTGCATCGCGCCGGCAGGCGTGCCGTCGAGATCGACCGGGATGCGCCAGATGTTGATGCCGCCGCCGCGATACGAGGAGAACACGATCGAGCCGCCGTCGAACGACCAGACGGGATGGACGTCGGTGACGAAGTCGTTCGTAACCCACTTCAGCTCGCGCGTGCGGACGTCGACGAGCCGCACGTCGGACTTTGTTCCCTCGATGCTCTGGAACACGATCTTCCCGCCGTCCGGCGACCAGCGCGGCCGCACGTGCGCCGTGGCCTCGGAGTCGTCCGTCGTCAGTTGCTGGGCGTTGCGTCCGCGCGCGTCGGCGATCCAGATGCGCCGCGGCCCGCTCCACGACGCGTCGAACGCGAGCCGCGCGCCGTCGGGCGACCAGGAGGGATTGAATGCGTTTTCGATGACGCGCGTTTCTTTGCCGCTCTCGAGGTCGCCTGCAAGATCGATCGTCCAGATGTCGCCGCGCATGTCGCTGTAGCGGCCGAAGACGTCCGCGGGCTCGAAGCGGGCCGCGGCGTCGGCGGCGCGGACGAAGACGATCGAGCGGCCGTCCGGCAGCCACGCCGGATGCATCTCGTCGAAGTCGCCGCGCGTGAGCTGGCGCTCGCTCGACTCGGCGGGCTCGCTGAGGATCAGCTTGCGCGCGCGGCCGATCTCGCGCGCGAAGACGAGCTGCCGGCCGTCGGGCGAGAGCGCGGGGAACTGCTCGACCGCGCGCGCGAACGTGAGCTGCACGAGCCGCGGCAGGCGGCGCGTGGTCTCGCGCATTCGCTCGCGGACGCGCTTCAACTCGGCGACCACTTCGCGCATCGACGCGTAGCGCGCGTCGGGGCGTTTCGCCAGGCAACGGCTGATGACGCGCTGGAGCTCGGGCGGGATGCGCTCATCGAGCGTGCGCAGCGGCGGCGGATCGACGGCGGTGATCTGATGGACCATCTCCGCGAGACCGATTCCGCGAAACGCGCGCTGCCCCGACAGCGCTTCGTACGCGACGGCGCCGAAGGCGAAGATGTCGGAGCGCTGGTCGATCTCGACGCCTCGCAGCTGTTCAGGCGACATGTACTGCGGCGTGCCGACGAGCGTGCCGGGCTCGGTGCTCGGCGCGGTCGGCGTGCTGCTGTCGGGACCGATCTGGCTGACGTCGGCGAGCTTCGCCAGTCCGAAGTCGAGGATCTTCGCGTAGCCGTCGGCGGTGATCATGATGTTGTCGGGCTTGAGGTCGCGATGGACGATGTCGGCTTCGTGCGCCTTCGCCAACCCCTCGCCGATCTGAATCAGAAGGTCGAGCGTCTCGCCCGGCTCGCGCTTCGTGGCGATGCGCGCCCGCAGCGTCTCGCCGGCGATGTACTCCATGGCGATGTACCGCCGCGGCGTGTCCTCCTCGGTCTCGCCGATGTCGTAGATGGTGAGGATGTGCGGATGATTCAGCGCCGACGCCGCCTGGGCCTCGAACCGGAAGCGCGCCACCGCGTCCGGGCTGCCGCACGATTTCTCCGGCAGCACCTTCAGCGCGACGTCGCGCCCCAGCCGCACATCGCGCGCGCGATAGATGACCCCCATCCCGCCCGAGCCGATGGACGAAATGATCTCGTACACGCCGACGCGGGAGCCAGGTTGGAGCATTTGCTTGGGAATTATAGGTGCGTGCCCGCAGGTGGAGCGGCGGGCTTTAGCCCGCCGAAACGAAACGGCGGGCCGAAACGAAACGGCGGGCTAAAGCCCGCCGCTCCACTAAAGCGCCTTCCCGAACAGCTGCACCACGCCCCAATCCGCAAACAGCGCGACCTGATGATGGGTCCGCCACCCCTCCGTTCCGCTGTTCAGGAACTGCGGGCTGTAGACGAGATGAAAGTTCACGCGCGTCTTGCTCTCGTGGAAGAACGCTTCGAAGTACGGATTGACGACGTTGATCGCCGTGCCGCCGCGGTTGGTGATGCCGCCGACGGTGGCGATCGAGCGGAGGACGATTTGTTTGTAGGAGGTGCCAGGAAATTTGTGGCTGTAGGTGAATTCGGTCTGGCTGCGATGGCCTGTCACTTCTTTGACGGAGGTTCGCGCGAGTTGAAAGGAACCGAAGATCGAGACATCGCCTTCAATACCAATCGTGCGTTCGTGCCCGCGCCGCGGCAACGGCTGCTGCGGCGCGATGACCTCGGTCGTCATCGTCCGCCGGCTCCAGGTCACGCGGTAGCGGTGCATCACCGCGATGCGCCCCTCCCCGCCCCGCAGCGGTACATACAACGCCGCCTGCAAGGTGTCGGTCGCCCGCGCCGCCGGCGCCGCCGGCACGGCATCGGGCGGCGGCGGGGTGGGAAAGAACTGCGGCGGCTGACACGCGCACGCCTCGACCTGCCGATTGTCGACCGTCGTCTGACTGCGCTTGTAATCGAATTGCAGACGGTTCACATAGAAGCTGTTCGTGACGTGCACGAATGCAATGTCCTGATCCGCCGGCCGGTAGTCGTCAATGAAATTCCACGCTCCACCGATGACGAGCCGCGACGCAAAGACACGCATGCCGGGATGCTGGCGCGGATCGACGAAGTCGTCGGGATCGAAGATGGGGCGAGCACCGAGGGACGCGGTGATGAGCACAGTGACAATTAGCAGTGTGTGTCGCATCAATTCACCTTGATGGCCAGACGCTCGAGTCGGATGCGCTTCAAATTCTCGAGATCGATGTCAATCGCGTTCGGTACGAGTCTCGCCGCGCTCTTGTCCTGCGCTTTAGCCCTCTGGATCAAAAGCCGGTAAACGACGTCATTCCGAGTTAGCGGCTTTCTTTGCAGATCCGGCAGATCGTCGACGCGCAGGCCCAGGAGCTTCGTGTTCGCCACACTGCGCCCGAGTTGCAGATAGATGGTCTCGGCCTTGAACTGCACGTGCGTAATGTTGCCGGGCATGCTGCTAAAGTTCCCATGCTCGACGCACGGCCGAGGTAGTGTCGGCACGTCACGCAAGTAGCTGGTGGGAACATTCGTCGTAATGGTGATGGCGCGAAGACGATCGCTGTTGCAGCACCCGTAGGTGAGCTCGGCCACGTCGTCCTTCGCCACGACCGCCTTTTGACAATCCGTCCGCGCACCGGCGGTGCGAAGACTGAAAAAGGCGAAATCGGTCGAGAACCGTTTCGTCGTCGTCACGGTCCAATTGCAACCATGGCCGGTGGCGTTCTCCCGCTCCATCTCGCCATCTTCCCCCTGGACGACGACAGACAATTTCGCGAGGTCCGTACACGCGCCTCTGAATTTGATTCGCAACTGGTTCGTCGTCACGCTCTGTGCCTGCGTTGAAACGGCGCACACGAACGCGATGACGATCAGCTCAAAGAGCCGCTTCGCATGGATATTCATACTCAGGTACCTTTTCCTTCAGAAACAACATCACGTCTTTGATCGGCAATGTTTTCGACCAGACCGCGGGCGGTTCGGACTGCTCGGGCCTGCGGACGTCCATTGCGAACGTCGCACTGCTGCCAGGAAACAATCTCTCGATTTCACTGTAGGGCGGGCGCGACGAGGTTTGAGGATTGCACTTTGTGCGAAACTCCCTCGCCCTCAACAGCACGTCCGCACGCCCGAACGGCGACAACCGCTCGGCACCGAATTCGGCACCGGGCATCACCAGCCTGGTGTCCTCGACCGGAATTCCCTTGAACGTCACGCGGAAGTTCGACAGCTCCGTCGGCCGCCAGCCGTTCCTGACATGGACGGTCGCTTTGTCACCGTCGACCCGCACCAGGTCGATGGAGGGATCCTTGAGGAGAACGGCCGCCGCTGCCAGCGCGAGGAGCAATAGGGCGGCAGCGATCAGGTACGGTAATCGATCCCGCCAACGCTTGATGCGCTCGCGTTTCCTGATTTTCCGTACCTTGTGAGCGACAATTCCCGCAAGACGCTCGAGTTTCTCAGGACTGTCGACTTGCTCATACACGATCTCTGGAGGCAACCCACGCAATTCCGTTTTGTCGCACATGACAGGAACGAAAAAGTCGTTGCCTTCGGACCAGGCGCGCTTTCGAGCATGTTCGTACTCGCGGCTCGTCCAATACTTCTCGACGTAATCCGCTGAACAGAAAATGACGCACACGAATGTGCTCTTCTGATAAAGGTTTTCGAGCTTCTCGAACAGATTCCCACCAACAAGCTGCGCCTGCGCCTCGACATCCTGATAATCAAACACTCTGAGCGTGCGTGTTGTTAGCGCGGTCTTTACCTGCTCGACAGACTTGCGATCCTCGCGCGCGTACGAAAAGATGACGTCGAATTCCGGCAGGGTTTCCGCGATTTCGCTAGCCATTGGATCCCCGCAACATCAATAGCGCCGACAGAATCATGAGCACCGCCATCACCCCCATCCCCCACCCCGACAACAGCGGCGCATTGCCGGCGGTACGGATCACATAGCAGTGCGACCCGATGCAGCCGTTGGCATCGGTCGCCCTGACCGTGAACGCGAATGCACCGTTCGTGGTGTGCAGGCCGGAAATGACGCCGGTGGCCGGATTGAGAGACAGGCCGGGAGGAAGCGAGCCGGAAACGACGGTATAGACATACGGCGCGGTGCCGCCGCCCGCGGTCACGCCTTCGCTATAGAACGCATTGAGCACAGCGGGCGGGAGTTGGCTCGGTGTAAGCGTGACGGTGGTGCCGGGCGGGCAACTGGCCGGGCTGACGTCAATGGTGCAGTAATGGATGTCACCGGTGCAGCCGTTGACATCCATGGCACGGATGGTGGGCGAATACACACCCGCAACCGTCGGAGTTCCAGAGAGGGCTCCCGAGAGAGAAAGTATCAGGCCCGGAGGCAGCGACTTGGAAACGACGGTGAACGTATACGGCGCCGTACCTCCCGTCGCCGTCAACGTGTCGCTATACGACGTTCCCACGCGCGCGGGCTCCAGCGCGTCCGGCGTAATCAGAAGCGCGGGGCAACTGCCGACATGTAGCGTATAGGGACGCGCGGTGCTGCAGGCTGAGACGCTTGCTGTGACGGGAAACTCGAATTCGCCGGCCACCGACGGCGTCCCGAAGATGGTGACGGTATCGTCCGTGGTCGAGTACGAAAGGCTCGCGGGAAGAGTGCCGACCGTGAATGTGTAAGGCGGAGCCGCTCCGCTCGCGGTAATGGTTTGTGAATATGCCGAGCCGGCGATCGCGGCGGGAAGCGTTTCCGGGGACAGGACGATCGTCGTCGGCTCGACGGTCAGTGAAAACGGAACAGTGACGCCGGACACGAGGAATGTGCCGGTAAACGTGCCGGCAACCGTGGGCGTGCCTGAGATCCGCGCTCCCGATAACGTCAAACCGGGCGGCAATGCGCCGGAAGCGAACGTGCCGGCGACCTCCATTGTATGGTCGTAAGGGACGCACAATTTCCCCGGCGGCAGCGAAGAAATGGCGTCGAGAATTCGCAGGTCATAGTGTTTCGACCCCGCAGTACAGCCCGTGACTGTGTCAATGACGGTGATCGTGATCTCGAAAACGCCCGCGGCCTCGGGTTTACCGCCGATCGTGCCGCCGGACAGGCCGAGTGGTGACGGCAATCCGACAATGTCAAAACGATAGGCGCGTGCCGGCAAAACAAAGCTGTAATCGATTCCCACAATGCCGACCGGTATCGCCTCCGGCAACGTCACGGGCTCCGGCAGGACAATCAACGGGTACGTTCGCGAGCCGGTGCAGCCGTTCGCATCCACTGCGGTCACCGTGGGCGAATAAGCGCCGGGCAGATCGGCGGTGCCGGAAATCGTGCCGTCCGGCGACAAAATCAATCCCGAGGGCAGGACTCCACTGAACCTGTATGGCGGTGTCCCGCCGCTCGCCGTAATCTTACGAAGATAGGGCGCGCAGGTCGTCGGCCCCGGCGGATCGAGCGGCGACAAATCAATGATTGGACAGCCCACGGTGATTCGCACGTTGTAGACGCGAATGCACGTGAATCCCTCACGATCCGTTGCCGCAAGGACGGCGCGGAACACACCCGCCGTTCGCGGCGTGCCGGAGAGCGTTCCGGCCGGCGACAGCGTCAATCCATCCGGCAGAGCTCCGGCGAGGCGGGAGATCGCGTAAGGCGCCGTTCCGCCGCTCGCGGTCAACGCCGTCGCCGGATACGGCACGCCCACCGTTCCATCGGGAAGCAGCGGCGGCGAGAGGGTCACGAGATCGCAGCAGATCGTGACGCCGTTGTCGTTCAGCGTCACCGCGCCGTCAGGTGCCAGGAGCCGGCCGGCGATGTTTGCCCGCGCGCCCGCGGTGATGCTGCGCCGCGCGAGCAGATTGCCCGCGAATCGACTCTCCTCGCCGAGCGTCGCATCGTCGACCTCCCAGAAGACGCGGCTCTCGCGGCCGCCGCCGCTCACGAGCACCGACGAGCGGGCATCGGTGCGAAGCGATGCCGTCCGAAAAATCCAAACCGCATTCCGATCGCCTTCGAGCGTGAGCGTTCCGGTGAGAACCGCCGGCGACGAAATGCAATACACGCCGGGACCGAGGGGCCCCGACAGAACGCTCGGCGTCGCGGTGCAGGGCTGCCCGTCGAGATTACGCAGTGCCGCCGCGGCATCGCCTGACGCGGCTCCCGCGGCGACGACGTCGCCCAAAACAAAGTTTGCGCGGGAGAGACCGGAGACCGTGTTCCCGCCCGCATTCCCCGCCAGCACCGTCGTCGCGCCCGAGTTGCTCACCGAGCGCCCGAGCACCGCGTAGCTCGAGGCGAAGCCGAGGTCGGGTGCGGACTGCGCGAATGCGCGCGAGACCGCGGCCGAAAGAAGGAGGATGAGGACGCTGAGCCGCACTATCCAACCGTCTGGCAGACAGGCGAGAATTCCGGCATGTACCACTACAACCCGCACGCCCTCCCGTGGGCGGTGGTCGGCGTCGCGCTGTTCGTGCTGGCAGGCGTGATCTTCGTGCGGCAGCGCGCGTCGCGCGTGGCGGTGTTGTTCTGCGCGATGATCGCGCTCGTCGGGATCTGGTTCGGCGGGTTCACAGGGATGCTGCTCGCGACGAACGCGGACCTCGCCACGATCTGGGGACGCATCGCCATCGCCGGCGTGTGCCTGCTCCCCGCCGCGATCTACGACTTCACCACGACGGCGCTGCGGCTCTACTCGTCGCGCAAAGTGGTGGTCACGATCGTCTGGATGATCGCGCTCTTCTTCGCCGGCGTCGGCGCGTTCAGCGGCGGCATCGTCGCCGGCGTGCGGCAGCACCCCTGGGGCTTCTATCCGTACGCCGGCCCGCTGATCCGCGCATTCCTCGTGACGTTCTTCGTCGTGCTGGTGGTGCAGATCGTCGAAGGAGTGCTCGAGTATCGGCGCACCGAGGATGTGCAGCGGAGACGGCGCATCGGCAAGCTGATGCTGAGCTTCGTCGTCGTCTACTTCGGCGCGCTCGATTTCCTGCCGATGCTCGGCTACGACTTCGAGCCACGCGGCTACATCCCGGTCGTGGCCTTCGCGATCTTCGCCTGGAGCACGATCGCGCGGCACCGCTTCCAGCCGATCACCGCCGCCCGCGCGGCGCGCGAGATTCTCGACACGATGGCCGATGCGCTCTTCGTCATCGACGCGGAGGCCAGGATCCGCGTGCTCAACCACGCGGCGCGCACGACGTTCGGCTACGCCGACGCCGATCTCCTCGGCCGTTCGATCGACACGCTGGAAGCGGTCGACAGCGACCGCACGATCCGCCGCGCGCTGCACGAGCTCGCGCTGCGCAGCCCGATCCGCGATCAGGAGCGCGTGTTCCGCCACCAGGACGGGCACGGCATCGCCGTCAGCGTCTCGATCTCACCGGTCAGCGATCCCAACGTGCAGGCGGGCGCGGTCGTGATCGCGCGCGACATTCGCGAGCGCAAGCGCGCCGAGGAAGAACTGCACGCGACGCTCGCGCAACTCGGGGCCAGCAATCGCGAGCTCGAGGACTTCGCGTACGTGGCGTCGCACGACTTGCAGGAGCCGCTGCGAAAGATCCAGGCGTTCGGCGATCTGCTGAAGACGAAGCACGGCGCGCAGCTCGATGTGCAGGCGCGCGACTACATCGATCGCATGCAGTCGGCGGCGAAGCGGATGCAGATCCTGATCAACGACCTGCTGGCGTTCTCGCGCGTGACGACGAAAGGACAGCCGTTCGTGCCGGTCGATCTGCAGCAGATCGCGTCCGAGGTCGTGCACGATCTCGAAGTGCGGACGCATGAGGCGGGCGCGGAGATGATCATCGGCGAGTTACCGGTCATCGACGCCGATCCGCTGCAGATGCGCCAGCTGCTGCAGAACCTCACCTCGAACGCGCTGAAGTTTCACCGCCCCGGCGTACCGCCGCGCGTCGAGATCCGCGGCGCGACGAATGACGGCCACGCGGAGATCACGGTCGCCGACAACGGGATCGGCTTCGAGGAAAAGTACGCCGACCGCATTTTCACGATGTTCGAGCGGCTGCACGGGCGGGGAAAATACGAAGGCACCGGCATCGGCCTCGCAATTTGCCGCAAAATAGCGCATCGTCACGGCGGGGACATCGTGGCGAAGAGCACTCCGGGCGAAGGATCGACGTTCATCGTCCGTCTGCCAGTCAGTCATGAACAACAACAAGCTTGACGGAAAACCCATCATCATCCTGCTCGCCGACGACGACGAGGAAGATCGCATGCTCGCGGCCGACGCGCTCGCGGAGAGCCGCGTGGTCAACGATCTTCGCTTCGTCGAGGACGGCGACGAGCTGCTCGACTATCTCTATCACCGCGGCAAGTACGCGGATGCGCATGCGTCGCCGTCGCCGGGGCTGATCCTGCTCGACCTCAACATGCCGCGCAAGGACGGCCGGGAGGCGCTGCGCGAGATCAAGGCCGATCCCGATCTGCGCCGCATTCCGGTGGTCGTGCTGACGACGTCGAAGGCGGAGGAGGACATCTACCGCACGTACGACCTCGGCGCGAACTCATTCATCACCAAGCCCGTCAGCTTCGAAGGACTCGTTGCAGTAATGCGCGACATCGGCCGCTACTGGATCGAGATCGTCGAGCTGCCGCCCAACCACATTGACTGATTGGAATCAGCGCGCCGTACGGATCCTTCTCGTCGAAGATGACGAGGACGACTTCGTCCTCACTCGCGACCTCCTTGCCGACTGCCGCCGCACGACGTTCGAGCTCGACTGGGCTTCGTCGTTCGACGACGCGCGCGCGGCGATCTCGAGTCACGCGCACGATCTCTACCTGATCGACTATCGCCTCGGCGAGCACGACGGCCTCGAGCTGCTGCAGCACGCGCGCGCGTCGCGCATCACCGCGCCGCTGATCCTGCTGACGGGACAGGGCGACGGCGACGTCGATCTCGCGGCCATGCGCGAAGGCGCGGCCGACTATCTCGTCAAGGGCCGCATCGATGCGCCGCTGCTCGAGCGCGCCATCCGCTATTCGCTCGAGCAGAGCCGCACGCTGCGCGCGCTGCGCGAGAGCGAGGAGCGCTACGCGCTCTCCGCGCGCGGCGCGAACGACGGGCTGTGGGTGTGGGACCTCGATACGAATCACGTCTACTACTCGCCGCGCTGGAAGGCGATGCTCGGCCATCGCGACGACGAGATCGGCAGCTCGCCCGAGGAGTGGTTCTCGCGCGTGCATCCCGACGATGATGAGTTGCTGCGCGGCGCGATCGCGCTGCACGTGCGCGGCTCGTCGCCGCACTTCGAGAGCGAGCATCGCATGCGCTGCGCCGACGGGTCGTATCGCTGGATGCTGAGCCGCGGCCTCGCGGTGCGCGACGACTCCGGCACCGCCACGCGCATCGCCGGCTCGCAGACCGACGTCACGGAGCGGAAGATGGCGGTCGAGCGACTGACGCACGACGCGTTTCACGACGCGCTGACGCAACTGCCGAATCGCGCGCTGTTCATGGAGCGCCTCGAGCGCGCGCTGGAGTCGCAGAGCCGCCATCCCGACTCCCGCTTCGCGGTGCTGTTCCTCGATCTCGATCGCTTCAAGGTCGTGAACGACAGCCTCGGCCACGTGCAGGGCGACGATCTCCTGATCGCGGTCGCGCGGCGCCTGAGCAACATCGTGCGCTCCAGCGACACCGTGGCGCGCCTCGGCGGCGACGAGTTCGCGATGCTGATCGACGAGATCGACCACGAGGCCGACGCCGTGCGCATGGCCCAGCGCGCGCAGGAGGCGCTCAGCTTTCCGTTCACCGTCGGCGGACACGAGATCTACAGCACCGTCAGCATCGGCATCGCGCTTTCCACGAGCGGCTACGCGCGCGCGCAGGATGTGCTGCGCGACGCGGACATCGCCATGTACCGCGCGAAGGCGCGCGGCAAGGCGCGGCACGAGGTGTTCGACACGGCCATGCACGAGCGCGCGCTGAAGCGCCTCGACTTCGAGACCGATCTGCGCCGGGCGATCGATCGCGGCGAGCTGCGCGTGCATTACCAGCCGATCGTCTCGATGCTGACCGGCAAGCTGCTCGGCTTCGAGGCGCTGGTGCGCTGGCAGCGCGGCGAGCAGCTGATCTTCGCCGAGGAGATCGTCGCGGTCGCGGAAGAAACGGGACTGATCATCCCGATCGGCGAGTGGGTGCTGCGCGAAGCGCTGCGGCAGATGAGCATGTGGCGGCCGCTCAACGGCGCGCTCGACATTCACGTGAACCTCTCCGCGCGGCAGCTGCTGCATCCGAATCTCGTCGAGAGCGTGGAGGATGCGCTGTCGGAAAGCGGCGTCGATCCGCGGCAGTTGCAGCTCGAAGTGACGGAGAGCGTGTTGATCGACAGCGCCGAAAGCGCCGCGGCGCTGCTCCGCGAACTGCGCGACGTGCAGGTCGGCCTCAGCCTCGACGACTTCGGCACCGGCTACTCGTCCCTCAGCTCGCTGCGCGAGTTTCCCTTCAACTCGCTGAAGATCGACCGATCGTTCCTCCTCGATGCCGACGTGCGCCGCGCCGACGCCATCGTGCAAACGATCGCCGGCCTCGCCCGCTCGCTGGACATGGAGGTGACGGTGGAGGGCCTGGAGACGCGCGAGCAGGTCGACCGCATGCGCGAGCTCGGCATCGACCGCGCGCAAGGTTATTACTTCGCGCCGCCGCTGCCGCCGGAAGAAGCGGTGTCGCTGATCAGGCGGCACTGACCTCGAAGGGCAGGCCGAGCGGGGCTCGACCCGTCAGAATCCGGATCGATTTAAACTGCTCATGGAAGTAGCTTATGAACGTCACGACGATCGCACTCTGGGCATTGGTGATTGCTCTCGGGATTCAGGTCGGCGCCGGCATTTTTGAAACGCGAGTCTTAGTGCCCCTGTGGTCGAGCAATCCACCTGCTTCCCTGACGGAGTTTTACGCCCAGCCCCTGCGGCCTGACTCTGGAAGACGCATGTGGGTGATCCTCAGCCCGATGACCACTCTCATATCCGTGGTCAACTTCGTGCTCGCGCTGATGAGCCGGACGCCGTGGCGGCAATGGTGGCTTGCGTCCGCCGCCTGCAGTCTCGCTGTGATGGTGGCAACGTTCGCCTACTTCGTCCCGGCGCTGATGTCGTTTGCCCGCTCCGCCGAACATCCGAGCGCAATGGTGGCAGACCAGACCCGGAGGTGGGTCATCCTGAATTATCTTCGAGCCTTGGTTCTCATACTGGGGTGGGTGGCCGGGCTCAAAGCATTTGCATCGGGCGTGTAGTCGACCCTTCCTCGCCGAGCCGGCCCGAACGCCCTTCACGATTTCTTTAGACACCATTTCGGATTCCCGACGGGAATTCTTCGAACTTCTTAGCGAGTGGGGATGACACCGTCTGTTGCGGACAGGTGAGGAGGCCGACAAGATGGCCGCCAACGCCACGACCGCCGCTCTCATCATTCTTTTCTGGGTTGCCGCTGCCGGTGTCGCAGGCGCGGCGCACACGATCCTCGAGCCCATCTCGCCGGCCGCCGGCGCGGTGGTCACCATCGCCGCGATCGTTCTCGCCGCTTACTGCTATACGCGGTTTTGCGCGCGTCACGCCGGCATCAGCCACGCCCTCGGAGTCGGAATCGCGTGGCTGCTCCTTGGCATCACGACCGAGCTCGTGATGGCCACGCACCTGCACCGCGGGTGGTTCGCCGTTCTCGGCTCGCCCGCCCGGCCGTTGCTCCGCAACCTCTTCTTCTTCGTCTGGATCTTCAGCCCGGCGCTCTTCGCGCGCCGAGAGGAGGCGGCTTGAAATTCGCCAGGCGCATGCAGCGGAAGATCCTCGGCGAACCGCGCGACGTGACCGACCCGCAGGCCCTTCACAAAATCTCGCTCATCGCATTTCTTGCCTGGGTTGGACTCGGAGCGGATGGGCTTTCTTCGTCGGCTTACGGTCCCGAGGAGGCGTTCCACGCGCTCGGCGAGCATCACTACCTGGCGCTCGCGCTGGCGGTCGCGACGGCGATCACCGTTCTGATTCTCTCCGCGTCGTATTCGAGCATCATCCAGCAGTTTCCGAGCGGCGGCGGTGGATACGTCGTCGCTTCGCAACTGCTCGGGCCGCGCGTCGGTCTCGTCTCCGGGTGCGCGCTCGTCGTCGATTACGTTCTCACGATCACGGTATCGATCGCCGGCGGCGGCAACGCGGTATTCAGTTTTCTGCCGGAGTCGTGGACGACATGGAAGCTGCCCGCGGAGGTCGTCACGATCGTTCTTCTCATCGCGCTGAACCTGCGCGGTGTGAAGGAGTCGGTGAAGGTTCTCACGCCGATCTTTCTGGTCTTTCTCGCCACGCACATCCTTCTGATCGGCGATTCGATCTTCACCCATCTCGAGGCCATTCCCGCGGTGACGCGGCGGCTTTCCGCGGAGTACTCGGCGGGGATGACGGCGCTGGGGTTTGGGGGAATGCTGCTGCTGTTCATGCGCGCCTACTCGCTCGGCGGCGGAACCTACACGGGGATCGAAGCCGTCTCGAACGGGCTGCAGATCATGCGCGAGCCGCGCGTCGAGACCGGGCGGCGGACGATGACCTACATGGCCTTCTCGCTCGCGCTCACCGCTTCGGGCATTCTCGTGGCCTACCTTCTCCTCGAGACGCGGTCCCTGCCGGGAAAGACGATGAACGCGGTGCTCGCCGAGCAGGCCTTCGGAGCGTGGCAGCTCGGTGGCCTTCCGGTCGGCTACTGGCTCTTGCTCGTCACGATGATCTCCGAAGGGCTGCTGCTCTTCGTTGCCGCGCAGGCGGGCTTCATCGACGGCCCGCGCGTGATGGCCAACATGGCCGTGGACTCGTTCTTCCCGCACCGTTTTGCCGCTCTGTCCGAGCGGCTGTCGATGCAGAACGGCGTCCTGCTGATGGGCGTGGCAGCGCTGGCGATGCTGTTTTATACCGCGGGCAACATCCACGTGCTCATCGTCATGTACTCGATCAACGTGTTCGTGACGTTCACGCTCTCGCAACTCGGCATGTGGCGCTTCTGGTGGCCGCGTCGCGGCATGGCCGGTCATCGCTATCACATCTTCATCCATGGCCTGGCACTGCTGATGTGCGCCGGCATCCTCACCATCACCGTATTCGAGAAATTCGGGCACGGCGGATGGGTGACCGTCGTCCTCACCACGATTTTCGTGCTGCTCTGCCTCGCCGTCCGCCGTCACTACGACTCGATCAAATCAGGCCTCCGGTCGCTCGATGAAGTTCTCGGCTCGATTCCGACCAGCGGCGTCCCGAACACCGAATCGCTCGACCGCGGCGCACCGACCGCGGTGATCCTCGTCAGCAGTTTCAGCGGCCTCGGCGTGCACACCCTTCTTTCGACGCTTCGCTTTTTCCCCGGCCTGTACAGGCAGTTCATCTTCGTCTCGATCGCGGTCGTCGACTCGGGCCACTTCAAAGGCCGTGAGGAGATTGAAGCGCTGCAACGCACGACCGGTGACGACGTGCAGAAGTACGTGGATCTGGCGCGCAGGCTCGGGTTCCCGGCGGAGGGCGTCACCGACATCGGAATCGAAGTGGTCGAGGAAGCAACGAAGGTGTGCGAGCAGATCGCGAAGAAGTATCCGAAGGCAACGATCATCTCCGGGAAGCTCGTCTTCCGGCAGGAGCACTTCTTCAATCGTCTGCTCCACAACGAAACGCCGGCGCTGATCCAACGCCGCCTGCAATGGCTTGGCGTACCGATGGTCGTGCTCCCGGTTCGGGCGAACGTATGACCAAACGGTGGATCGGGCGCGCGCCGTTCTCGTGGCATTTCAGGCCGCGTCCGGCTGTGCGCATTCTTTTGCGATGAGGACGAGCTCGTCGATGTCGAACGGCTTCGCCAGAAGGTGACAGATGCGCCGCAGAAACTCGCAGCTCAACCGCCGGGGCGACGCAGTGGTGACGATCACGCGGCGCAGGTACGCCGGCTGCGTCTCCTCCAGATAGCCGAGCAGTTGCTCGCCGCCGATCTCCGGGAGCATGAGATCGATGATCAGCAGGTCGTACGCGATCGAGGCCAGCAGTTCGATGGCGGCGGTGCCGCTCTTGACTCCCTCGACGGTGAAGTTCTCGCGCTCGAGAACGATTTTGACGAGGTTGAGAATGGCACCGTCGTCTTCGACGACGAGGGCTCTGTACGACGATCGGCGTTCCATGTGCTTGGAGTGCAGCAAGAGCGTTGCCGCGGCGCGCATCGAGAGAGAGAGGACTGGCGAATGACCGAGGTGGGGCTGCCGTGCGTGCTCGTAGCAGATGATGAGGATGCCATCCGTAGCCTCGTCAGACAGATGCTGCGTCGTGCCGGCTTCCATGTGACCGAGGCGAGGGACGGCCAGGAGGCGATCGAGTTGCTGAACGTTCGCGATTTCGACGCGGTCGTGCTCGATCTGATGATGCCGCGAGTCGACGGATTTGGCGTCGTCGCGCACCTCATTGAGACCAGGCCGCGGATGGTCGAGAAGACGATCGTGATGACGGCGTTCCCGCGAGCCGCGGCCAAGGAGCGTCTGCATCACCTCTGCGCCATCGTCTCGAAGCCGTTCGACGTACAGGAGCTCATACGGCTCGTACGTGCCTGCGCCCAGCCGTGACGCGGCCGTTCAATCAGCGGCGAGTGTCCGCAGGATCGCCATCGATCTCATGCGCGAAGCGGGCACGGCGGAGCGTGTGCGACAGGCATTTCCGGCGGGCGTTGGTGTTGAAGATTTACGATGACCACGTCTCCTCAGTTTCGTCTGATCGAGGCAGCGCCCGGCGCATACCTGGTGCTCGACCCCAAGCTCACAATCGTCGCGGTGACGAACGCGTACCTGGCGGCCACCAAAACGGTCCGCGAGGAGATCGTCGGTCGCGGCCTGTTCGACGTGTTCCCTGACAACCCCGAGGATCCGCAGGCGACGGGCACGCGCAACCTGAGCGCGTCGCTGGAGACGGTGCTGGCCTCCGGGGCGCCGCATGCCATGCCGGTGCAGAAGTACGACATTCGCCGTCCGGAGGCGGAAGGGGGCGGGTTCGAGGAACGGTATTGGAAGCCTCTCAATACGCCGGTGCTGATCGATGAGCGGGTGGCCTACATCATCCATGCGGTCGAAGACGTCACACACCTGGTCCGGATGAAGGAGCTCGAAGGCGAGCGCGAGGAAGCCACCGATGCGTTGCGTACGATGCGTGAGACCGATCGGGCCAAGGACGAGTTCATCGCCATCATTTCGCACGAGTTGCGCACGCCGATGACCTCGATTCTCGGCTGGACGCGCATGCTCGCGCTGGGAGGACTGGACGAGCACACGCGGCGCGAGGCGCTCGACGCGCTCGAGCGAAGTACGCTCGCCCAGGCGAAGCTGATCGAAGACCTGCTCGACGAGTCGCGGATTGCATCGGGCAAATTGCGGCTCGACCTCCGCGCGCTCGATCTCCGGACGGTCCTGGCGAGCGCCGTGTCGATGGCGCGACCGGCCGCCGAAGCAAAAGGAATCACGCTCTCGCTCGCTTGCGGCGAGGAGCCGTATCACGTTTTCGGCGATCCTTCGCGGCTACAGCAGGCCATCAGCAACCTGCTCGGCAATGCCATCAAATTCACCGGCGAAGACGGACAGGTCGCTGTCCGTCTCGCGAGCGACGGTCCGACGGCGGTGATCGAGGTCGCGGACAGCGGCCGCGGGATTGCGCCCGGACTGCTGTCCGAGATCTTCGAGCGCTTCCGCCAGGGCGACGCGCAACGGCCGGACCGCCAGAGCGGTCTGGGCCTCGGCCTGTCCATCACGCGCCATCTAGTGGAAATGCACTTCGGAACGGTGGAGGCTTCCAGCGACGGTGAGGGCCGAGGGGCGACCTTCACGATCCGCCTCCCTCTGCACGAAGCGGTTCCGGCGGATGGCGTGGTCCTGCGCGATCCCGCCGTGCGCGGGATGTCGTTGCCCCGGTTGGACGGGATCCGCGTGCTGATCGTCGAGGATGAGGTCGATAATCGGAAGGTGCTGGCTACGGCGCTGCGGCAATGCGGCGCCGAGGTCGAGTGCACCGGCACGGCCGCCGCGGCCTTCGATCTGCTGCCGGCGTGGAGCCCCGAGGTGATCATCTGCGACATCGACCTTCCGGATCTCGACGGCTGTAGTTTCATCGCCCAGGTACGTACGACGGAAGGCAACGCGAGACCGGCCCCCGCGCTCGCGCTGACGGTTCTGGGACGGCCGGGCGAACAGGCGCGCATCACCGCCGCCGGATTCGACGTGTTTCGCCAGAAACCGATCGATCCCGTCGATCTCGCACATGAAGTAGCGCGTCTCGCGCGGCGAACCGTGGACGCTACGGAGTGATCAGGCGTGAAGCTGCGCGGCGTGGCACGATTTGCCTCCACAGATGCGTGCTGAATCACGACTGCAACCTTATCCCCGCCGCTTTGATCTTTTCGTACACCCAGTCCGGCAAACAGAGATCCATCTTGTCCGCGCGGCAGTTCGAGTGGCAGACGATCGTCGCCACCTGAAAGCAGCGCGGGAAGTCGAACGTGGTCGAGGGGTAGTAGAAGACCGGCTCGATGTCGTGGCGGCGGCAGATGTCGAGCGTCAGTTGGATGCCCGCGTCGACCTGCGCTTCGTCGAGTTGCGCGAAGTAGCTGTGGCCGCGCCAGCCGTAGTGGAAGAACGGTCCGGTGTAGAGCGTGTTCGGCGTATTCATGCCGAACGCGTAGAGACGGTCTCCGTCGAGGTCGAGCGCGAGCTCGTTCGCGAACTCGATCGCCACCGACGACTTGTCGTAGCGGCTCTTCGTCCCCTTCAATCCGAGATGGTAGATCCATCCCGAATCCTCGAAGGCCTTGTAGATCGTGCCGTCGCGGTCGACGAGCCACGGCGCGCCAACGCGGCCGGCGGAGAGATTCCAGCCCTCGATCGACGTCGTTGCTTTGCCGGGACGGCCGGAGACGGGCGTGTGCCGCGTGCGGCCCGCGGTGCCGTGCCACACGACAAACTTTTTCTCCATCATGTTGGGGAACCACTGGCCGGGGTGAAGCGGATACGGTTTGATGTTCATCGGCGTTCTCCGAAGTGGTGGAGCGCGCATGAGCGCGCCCCACCGGTTGAGAGTGGATGGTCAGCGACGAACGCCGCGCAGGCGGCGCGACGGATACTTCATCGTCTCGATCACCGTGTACCGCGGATAGCGGCGCGCGTACGTGATGGAAACGAAGCGGCCGGACGTGGAGCTGCGGGCGACTTTGCGGATCGTCATGGCGCGCCTCAGATGTCCTTTCCCGCCTTGAATTCGGCGCTGATGTCCGGCGTGGAGGCCGCCATCGCCTCGAGCGCCTGATGGAACATGACGATGGCCGCGCGCCACGTGGTCGGGATCAGCGGCAGGGTGCTGAGGACGGACAGCAGCGGCTTGATGCCGCGGTAGATCTTCAGCACGCGCTGCAGCCGGCCGAGCGGCGTCTCCAGCACGAGCGTGTTCTCCTGCTCCATCTCCTTCTGGAGATTGCGCAGGCTCGCATCGACCGAGCGCTTGCTGCCGCGGATCGTGGCCTCGGAGGACTCTTTCGGATTGAGGTCTTTCGGATTGGTGCTCATGGAGTGTTCTCCTTTCGAGAGACTCGTTTGTTGTGAGTGGCGGCGCGCTGACGCGGCCGGGGAATGGACGTGTGGTGAGCCGCACATCCGACGACGGGAGTGGACAGGCCTACGCCGGCCCAGGCGTCGTAGACGATTCGCTGCACGCGCCCGCCGTTGCCGAAGAGCTCTCCGGCAAGATCGACAGTGGCCTGCACGAAGTCCGCGAAGTCTGCCTCGGGCTTGAGGCGGTCCGTGAGTGCGGCGTACCAGATCCACCCCAGCACCTTCCACGTCTTGCCGCCGATCGCCCGTGCGGCGCGGTAGAAGCCGTGGTTGAGAATGCCGGAGTTGATGTGCACGCCGCCGTTGTCTTCAATGGTCTCGACGTAGTCGCGCATGTGCGAGGGCTGCGGGTCACGGCCCAGGATCGGATCGTCGTAGGCGGTGCCCGGAGCAGCCATCGAACGGACGGCGACGCCGTTTACGGCGGGGCCGAGGATTTCCGCGCCGATGCGCCAGTCCGACTCGTTCGCGTCCTGGCCCAGCATGTACTGCTTGACCATGATTCCGAACGCGTCGGCCAGATGCTCGTTCAGCGCACCGGTCTGCCCGTGATAGCCGAGAGCCGCCGAGTGCTGCGTGACGCCGTGCGTCAGCTCATGGGCGATCACATCGACGGATGCGGTGAAGCGGGTGAAGATTCGTCCGTCGGCGTGGCCGTACACCATCTGCCGGCCGTTCCAGAGTGCGTTCTCGAAGGACGTGCCGTAGTGCACGGTGGAGTCGAGACGCATTCCGCGGCCGTCGATGGACGAACGCCGAAAGACTTTGGCGAAAAAATCGTACGTCGCGCCGCTGCCGTCGTAGGCCTCCTTGACCTCCACGTGCGCGCTGCGGGGCGTGTGCTCGCTCATGGCGAGCTTGCCCGGCAGACTGAAGGTGTACTGCGCGTCGTAGACGTTCCGACGTTTCCGCGATCGCGACGGTGCCGGCGTTGCCGCGGCGGGACGTTCGATGAGCGTAGCGGCGCGGCTCGTGGCCAGCTCGCGCATGTGCTCGAGCGTGGCGCGGGCGGTGCCGCTTGCCTCATCTTCCGTATGCTCGGCAACCCGCGTCAGCATGTGAGGCGGGATGGCGCCGCAGACATACTTGTGGTGTATGTTCCGTACTGGCACTGTTGCTCCTTGCTAGCCGTTGGGGGGTTCGGGGCCGAGCCGGGCCGCGTCTCGCCACGCGGCTCGGCTCATGAAGCGACGCTCGGTGCGGCAGCAGCGGCAGCCTCCTCCTCCGCGGCCTTCTTCCCCGCGGCGACTTTCGCGGCAGTCCTGCGGCGCGCTTCGGCGATCCCGAGGTCACGCTTCAGATTCGCGGCGAGTGTCGCCATCGGGCCGCTCCTCTTCCCCCGAACGAGTCCTTTGACGACCTCGTAAATCTGCAGCGAGTCTTCCGCCAGCAGAGCCTGTCGAACGTTCATACGCGCCGCCAGCTCCTTCTGGAAGCGATCCACCTTGTCGATGACGGGGCGGAAGGCGTCGATGAACTGCAACGTGTCGCGGCCCTCGTTGACGTCGAGCTTTTTGATGGCCTGAAGCTCGGGCGTCTCCTGGACGCCGGCGATCGCCGTTCCCATGAACACGAGCGGAACGCTCCGCCGGGAACGCACGAAATCTTCGGAGGCGCTGCGCGCCGGGTCGGTCGCCGGGAACATGCTCAGGACTCGGTCCAGCTCGGCCGAAAACTCGGCAGCCAGCTGCTGGTAATGGGTGATGGTGAGAGTGGAAGGTGCGATGACGGTAGTGTCATCCGCCGCTTTGCTGACCGGCACGAGAGCCGAGTCAGGGTTCTGGTTGGAGGCCATACTTCTCCTTTCCACCGCACCGCGCGAAGCTCGCGCGGATGCGGTGACTCTTGCGTTACTCGTTCACGCCACGGCCGGACGCAACGAGCGATGGGCTTCTGCAGGAGCCACCCAGGAACCGGACCTTTTGCTAGTGTAGCGATGTATCTTATAGTAGTCAATCGTTACTTTAAAGATCCAGAAACCATGATTTAGATTTACATTTTGGGTATTTAAGGAAACAGTTGTATACTTTAGGGATGTTCAGCCAAGACATCAAAGACGCGCGTGTCGCCGCCGATTTGTCCATCTCTGAAGTGGCCCGCCTCGCCGACGTTCCCCGCAAGCAGGTCTACGCGCTGGAAAGCGGAGGGAACGTCACTCTCGACACGTTCCGCCGGATCGTGGCCGTGATTCCGAACCTGAGCCGTATCAGGCTTGACGGCGTGGACGTGGTGGCGTCGAGTATCGATCTCAGCGAGGCCCGCCGCGCCGCGCTCGACCTGTTCGACGTGTCGAAACGTTTGATGGCCGCACTCGGCGCTGTACCGCCCGGGACACAGGAGGCCGTGAAGGTCCACCACCGGTCAGGAAGCAGGACGGAACGGCGAACCGCTGAGCGTCTCGAAAAGATGGTGGAAGAAGGAACGCACGAACGCCGCCGGTCGGACTCATAGGAAAATGCGATACTGAGGGAGCCTGTGCACCTGCACCTGGAAGACGCCGAGCCGCTCCGAGTCCAATATCTGGAGCCGTTTTTCGACTCGTTCGTGGCGCTCCACGACTCTCCTGAAACGTTTCGCGCGTTCGTGGAACTGCTCGATCAGGCCATTCTGCAGGGAGACGCCGTGCCGACTCTCGAGAACTCAAAAATGCGCGTCCTGCGCACGGCAGCCGACTCCGGTTTACCGCCGCTGCGCCTGTTTTTCTTCATCGAGCACGGAACGATGAAGTTCATGTTCGTAGCCCACTACCAGGAAGATGAGCCCTAACTCGCTGCGACGAACTCCGACTCCGGGTTGGCGCGCAGCGATCGGATGAAGCGATGAACGTCTCGCACCGTCGTTCCCGACGCATTCCGCGCGGCGATCGCTTCGCTCAGGTAGAGGAGGGCGGTGATCGCGCGGGCATTGAGTCGCGCGGCGGTGAACTCGCGCACGATCTGCCGCGCGAAGGCCTCGGCCTCGATGCGCGCGCCGGCCGCCAGGTGCGCCTCGACGACGTCGAGCCCGCATAGGCCCGCCTCTTCGACCAGATTGTGCCGCAGAAACACCTCCCGCACTCCGTGGAGATGCTCGATGCTTCGCTCGAAGAGGCCTTTGCGGATCATCAGCCGGCCGCGGGCCAGTTCCGCGCGGGCCACGTGGAGCGGCCGTTCGATCGCCCCGAACCGCCGCACCGCTTCGGACAAATGCCGTTCCGCCAGCGCGAAGTCCCCCAGCTCGACCGCGGAGTAGCCGATGTTGTTGTGGATGCTCGCCAGTGCGTCGAGGTCGCCCCCGTCTTCGGCGAGCGGCAACAGTGCACGGTAGGTATCGCAGGCCTCGAGATACCTCTCCATCCGGTGCAACAGCGCTCCCTCACTGATTCCGCAGAACAGCAGCCCGCGCCGGTCTCCATACTTTTCGAAGACCGCGCGGCAACCGCCGAGGAGAGACATCGCCTCGTCCAGGCGGCCCGCTTCCTGAAGTGCCGTGCCACGGCCGATGGCGAGATTCGCGCGGGCCAGTTCCTCGGAACGGGGGAGCATCTGTTCCGCGCGGTCGAAGGCGGCGAGCGACTCCTCATAGCGGGCGAGCATGCGCAAGGCGGTCGCGTGGTCCTTCCATGCGTCCGCGAGCCGGTGCCGCACCCGCGGAGACGTCTCGGCGGCCAGGCGCGAGGCGATCGCCACGCCCAGCTGCGTGACCGCGAGCGCATCCAGCGGCGACTGATGGACACGCACCTGGAACTGGCGGCTCAGTTCCCCGAGGACGTCCGGATCGTGCAATTCCTCCCGGCCGGCCAAACTCTGCCACCCGTGGACGGGCGTTTCCTCCAACAGCCGGCCGACCAGCGCATGAGTCGCCGCTTCCTTCTCCAGCTCCTGCCGCACCTCGGCTGCCTCCCGCTCCACGGCCTCGACCTGCGCCGGGAACAGCGGCGGAACGCGAAACGCTTCGATGGACCGCTCATACGCCTGCAGCGCGCCATGAAGGTCTCCGCCGTCCCGCAGCGAAGATCCCTGAAGCCGCCACGCATGAGCATGGAGAAGCCTCCGAACGGGCTCCGCATCCTCGGGCAGCGAGATCCGCGCGGCGTGGGTCAGAACGAGCTCGGCGATGCTCAGGGCGCGCGCGTCGTTCGTCGCAGCGTGCAGCATCGCCTGCAACGTGTGCAGCGTCGCCGCCTCGGGGTGAGCCGCCAGCCAACGGTTCCATTCGACGGCCGGGAGGCTGAGGATCTCGGCGGCGTCCCGGAACCCGGCGTCGAGTCCATTCGCGAGCCACTCCGCGTAGACCTTGATCCTCGCGACCTGCTCCTCGCGCACGGCGCTAACGATACACCGGCCGGTCAGCGTTTGGGGTACAGAAGCCGCTGCAGCCCGTACTTCATGATCAGCTCATTCGCCAGTGCCTGATCGTCCTTACCGCCGCCGGCGATGACCCGCGCCTTGTCAGCCGCGGGAGCAGCCTCCCGCTTGGTCGCTTCTTTCCTGCTCACACTAGAGGAGTGCCCCGAACGGGCGTTTCCACACCCCTGAGCTGCCCTTCTGGCGGCAAGCCGCGCCGTTCGGCAGTAACGCCGGTTCCGGATTTGTAGCTGAACGCTTCCTACGAGGCGCGGGCGGTCGCTCGGGAGCCAGCGCCGCTCGCTCGGGAGCCAAGGCCGGTCGCTCGGGAGCCAGCGCGGGTCGCTCGGGAGCCAGGGCGGGTCGCTCGGGAGCCAAGGCCGGTCGCTCGGGAGCCAGCGCGGGTCGCTCAGGAGCCAGGGCCGGTCGTTCGGGAGCCAGCGCCGGTCGCTCGGGAGCCAGCGGCGGTCGCTCGGTAGCCAGCGGCGGTCGCTCGGTAGCCAGCGGCGGTCGCTCGGTAGCCGGGCCAGCGCCGGCCGCATCAGCTTCTACGCGGAGTTAGGTGGCGCGGCTGGCGTGAGCACGATTTGTTTAACGCCGACCTCTCTTACTCGAATACAGTTTGCCGGCCGGATCTGGCTGATAACGATCGATCCAATCGATGATCGCGTTGGCGTCAGCAAGTTCCAGGTCATATCGCGATGCCTTGTAAGCATACACGTCGCTTGTGAACGATGACGTCGTCGCGAGCATCGACATTCCTACTCGTTGCTCCGACTTGACAGCATAGAGAGCGCGCACGACGTCAATGCCGACCTTGCGATCCTCCCGGTAGCGCTTGCATTCGATTATCCAACTGCTAGCGAGCCCTGTCGCGTCTTGCCTGATACCGAAAATATCATAGCCACCATCACGTGTTTTCGCGGTCAGTTCAACACACCAACCGAAACTTGCTAGTAGCTCCGCCACAAGTTCCTCGAATACGAATGCGTCCATATGATGCAACGCGTGCGGCTCCTTCCGGATGCGGTCTAGCAACTGCGGCGTAAGTGCCTGAACTGCTTCTATCAACGCCGGCGACGGCGAGCGAACCCGGAGCAGGCTCGCAAGATCGGCATTACGGGAAATCTGCACGGTTTTAATAGACTCGATGATATCCCGCGCATATGTGGAACGGCCAAAATAGCCGAGCACGCGGGCGCCCAACTCTGGTGCTTGTATTCGTGTGGCCACACCGTAAATTGAAGGTGACTGAGCCGTCACTATAAATCTTAACTGAGAATGTTTGGGCGCCAACTCGAGCAGAAGATTAACGCCCGTAAGGTCATTAGGATCGGATAGATTTGTGAAGCGTTGCTCGATCATGCACACATCGATGTTACGGCTCTCCAGCTTCGCGGCGACTTCATCGGGTGTAGACGCAACCTCGACACTCCATCCCTCCTCCAAAAAGAGGTACTTCATGGTCGCCCTATACTCTGGGGCATTACTGGCGACGAGCACCGTCAGCGGCGGCAGCATATGGGGCTAGATTTCCGAATCAGGATGTGGGACTAGATTAGTTTAGTTTGTCCCAGGCCCCCTTCCTGCGTCAAACCCACGGCACACGGGCGCTGGCGATACTGTCTCGTCCACCTAACGCTTCGCGTTAAGCTGTGCGGCCGGGGCCCAGGTGCCCTAAGCCGTCGCGGCACGCCGTTTGCCGCATGTGAGTCGAGGCGATGCGGTGGCGTGCCGCCGTGATTCTAGTGAGTTGACTAGCCGGCTCGGCCGGCGGGCCAGCGCCGGGCCGCATCAGCTTCTACGCGGAGTTAGGACGCGTTCTCTATTTTCGTTTGCAACAAAATCTAGCTGAAGTGCTCTCGAGTCCAATTTGGCAACAGAATGTCACTCCGTTCACAGTAGTTTCGACGGATCCAGGAGGGCACGTTCTCGTGCAGCAAATCTGTGCCGTATCGTGATCAATCGGCTCAGCGCCGTCCGCAACACAGCAGTAAGTAATCCCGCCGATTGTCGTAGCTGCTGCGCCGAGTGGACATTGTGGGGGTTGCTCGGCACACGGATGATCGGACTCCCAGCTAACGTCCCAATTGTCAATATGGCTTATCGTCTGCGCTGCGCCACCCGCCGAGTTGCTTGTCTCGTATCCGAAGCGAATTTCGGAACCCGCGCACGTGAAATCTGGATTGGCGGGCCCATCGCCCACAATGGCCGTGAACATCGGTGCGCTCAACATACCTGAGAAGCTTTGCCATGAGGCGTCATTTGTTACAGAATGCACGGGACCGATGTAATATGTGCCGTTTTGTAGAACGAGCATCCGATACGCCACGGAGCCGCCTCCGGGCGCGACCTTAGCATCATACTTGTAACTGATCGTCGTGATTGGCCCTTGCGTCGCCGGGTTGTAGGCGCAACCGGAGCTAAGGTGTGCGACGCGTATGGCGCTTCCTCCGGCGCCATAGTTATGCTGCGTTGTTCGACCGGGCGCCGGGGTACCATTGCCACTACTCGCAGCGGAGAAAGTCGAGATCGTTCCCGGCGATGTATCTAGAATTTTCACAGCCGACCATATGCTATTGCTGAACTGCCCATCCGCGCATTGAGCCTGGATCTCGCCGCCAATTTGGATTATGCCACCAGTCATGACAGCTATCGTGAACACGATGATTGTACGCATTTGATCCTATCTCCTTGGAAGAGATAGTGAGGTGGCGCGCCAGATCGTTACACTCTTTTCGCAGACTCGGCACTGCATCACCCTGAGGCGGGTTGTGGATTCCTCGATCCACCCCAGTCTGAAGGCGTTGGCCACGATCATCATATGAACACGTTCCGCCTAGGCGCGCGGTTGGCGATCTGGTGCATCTTCGTCTGTAAACATCGCTTAGCCAGGGAGCTGACCCTTGCGTCTCGGAGCAAGACCCTCGCATATGAACGCCAGTTGGCGTTCCCGGGCCGCGCACCTCCCTCGTCGGCCTAACGCCTGGCGCTAAGCTGCGCGGCCGCTCGCAGCTGAACGTGAACGAGGATCTAACTCCGCGATTGCGACTTTTTTATGCCCCAGCCAAAGAAAGAAATCCTGCCTGGATCACGTGCGGGTTCGGTGAGGTAGGCAGCTTCTTCGAGCCCGCCTCACCTGCCCCCTCCCCGCGTCTCCTCCCCCGCCCCATCCATCCGATTCTTCCGCACGCGATCCCAGAACCGGTGCGCGGCAATCGCGGCGGCGAACTGCTTGATGAAGGCGGGCGAGGGCGCTTCGCTCGTCGCGAAGACGCCCGCCGCCGGATCCGGCCCCACACCCGGACAGGCGCGAAGGAGCTCGGTGCCTTCGGACGTGGCCGCGATGGGCTTGCAGTGGCGATAGGCTTCGGTCACGAACTCGATCGCGTCGCGTTCGGCGGCGAGGGCGGCGATGCTGGCCGGGCCGCCCGGGACGTACACGGCGTCGAAGAGGACGGACGAGGTCGTGAGCAGACTGAAGTCGATCAGCGCGGCGTCCTCATCGTCCCCGATCAGGGTGCCGAGCCGCGGGGCGACGATCCTGGCCGCGCCGCCGTTCCGTTCGATGGCTTCCTTGACCTGTTTGAGCGAAGCCATGTCGACGCCGTCGGCGGCGAGGAGGGCAATCCTTCGTGTCGCCACCGTGTCGTTCACGGTGTTCAGCATCGACAAGGCCGGCGAAGGCACGACCTTCCGTTGCTTCGCGCGCGGCTGCACTTCCTCCGGATCGGCGTCGCCCGGGATGCTGTGGTTGACCGGCAGGTCGAGGCGCGGGATCTCCGGGAAGCCGAGCCCCGCGGCAACCCGCGCGGCGAGGTCCTCGTCGATGAGATCGAGCAGCGCCACCATCCGCTGGCGGATCGGGAGCCGCTCGACTTTCCCGAGCTCGAACCGCAATGCCTCCACCATGTGATCTTTCTCGGCCGGGGACTGGCTCAGCACGAACATCGTGGCCTGGCTGAAATGATCGAAGAACTTCTCGGATTTCGCCCGGATCTTCGTTCCTTCGGTTCCCTCAGGGAACGTCCTGAAGCCGCCGGCCGCGGAGCGTGCCTGCATCGGACAGCCCCCGTTGATCGAGTTCGGCTCGTACGACACCTTGCCGCGATTGATCGTCTGCCGCATGTGGCCGTCGCGCTGGTTGTTGTGCACCGGGGCGATGGGCCGGTTGATCGGAATCTCATGGAAGTTCGGACCGCCGAGGCGCTTGAGCTGCGTGTCGATATACGAGAACAGGCGCCCCTGAAGAAGAGGATCGTTCGTGAAGTCGATGCCGGGGACGACATGCCCGGGGTGAAAGGCCACCTGCTCGGTCTCGGCGAAGAAGTTGTCGGGGTTGCGGTTGAGAACGAGGCGCCCGATGCGCTCCACCGGGACCAGCTCTTCCGGGATGAGCTTCGTCGGATCGAGCAGATCGAAGTCGAAATCGTGCTCGCGGCTCTCCTCGACGATCTGGACGCCGAGCTCCCACTGCGGATAGTTCCCCTGATCGATCGCTTCCCACAGATCGCGCCGCAAAAAGTCGGGGTCCTTGCCGGAGATTTTCTGCGCTTCGTCCCAGGCCACGGCGTGCGTGCCGAGGAGCGGCTTCCAGTGGAACTTGACGAAACGCGACGCGCCCGCGGCATCGACGAAGCGGAACGTGTGCACGCCGAAGCCTTCCATCATCCGGAAGCTGCGGGGAATCGCACGATCCGACATCACCCACATCACCATGTGCATGGACTCCGGCATCAGGGAGACGAAGTCCCAGAACGTGTCATGCGCCGACGCGGCCTGCGGCATCTCGTGGTCGGGCTCCGGCTTCACGGCGTGCACGAGGTCGGGAAACTTGATCGCGTCCTGGATGAAAAACACGGGGATGTTGTTGCCGACCAGGTCGAAGTTCCCTTCCTCGGTATAGAACTTCACGGCGAACCCGCGCACGTCGCGGGCAAGGTCCGTCGAGCCGCGCGAGCCGACGACCGTCGAGAAACGGACGAACACCGGCGTGCGCACGGCCGGGTCCTGAAGGAAGCCTGCCTTCGTGTAGCGGGAGAGGTTCTCGTAGCACTGAAAGTAGCCGTGGGCCGCGCTCCCGCGGGCATGCACGATCCGCTCGGGGATGCGCTCGTGGTCGAAGTGCGTCATCTTCTCGCGGAAGTGGAAGTCCTCGAGGAGGGACGGTCCGCGCTCGCCGGCTTTCAACGTGTTCTGGTTGTCGTTGACCCGGATGCCCTGGTTGGTGGTGAGGACTTTGCCGGCGCCTTCTTCCTTGTACACGGCGAGATCCGCTGCCTTGGGGTTCGCCGGACGGGCCGGGCTCGACGACTGGCCGGCGGCGAGATCCGGATTCACCGGCTCGCTGTTCTTCGTTTCTCCAGGTGCCTGATCGCGCGTATCGCGAGATTTCATCGTGTCTCCTCGTTTGCGTCTCGTGAAAATCGAGAACCCGCATCTTTGCAAGCGGCGCACCGCCGGCGGTACGTTCCTCGCAGTGCGCCGGGCAGGAGAACGATCCAGTGAAAGCAGACCCTCAGACGGCGAAGCAGACCGCGGACTTTTACTATCAGCTACTCGAGACGGAGCTCGGCGGCGTCGAGGTCTACCGCATGGCCATCCTCTGCGCGAGGAACGAGGAGCTCCGGGAAGAGTGGACGAAGTACCTCGCGCAGACGGAGCGTCATGTCGAGATCGTGCGCGGACTCTTCGCCGTGCTGGGTCTCGACCCCGAAGCGACGACGCCCGGCCGGCAGATCGTGCGCGACAAGGCGAAGTCGCTCGTCTCGGCGATGCAGAAGGCCCTGAAAGACGCTCCCCTCGCGGCGCAGATCGTGGCCTGCGAATGCGTCGTCGACGCGGAAACGAAGGACCACGGCAACTGGGAACTGGTCGGCGCGCTCGCGGACAACACCACCGGCCCGGTCCGGAAGGCGCTCGCCGCGGCGTACGACGAAGTCGAGGATGAGGAGGACGAGCACCTCTATCACACGAAAGGCTGGTGCCGGGAGCTGTGGCTCGAAGGTCTCGGGCTGCCCGCCGTCCTTCCTCCGCCCGAGGAGAAGCGCGATGTGAAGACTGCCGTCGAGGCGGGCCGCGCGGCGGCGGCGCGAAAATCCTCGCCGAAGAAAACGAAACGCCCCAGACCATGAAAACAGACGCCATGAAACGGACGTTGCTGTGCGCCGCGCTCGTGCTGGCGATCGGGTGTCCCGCCGACCGGCGGGCCACGCCGACGCTGCGCGGGGCGGCCGTGCCGCTGCCGCCTCCGATGCGCGCGCCCGCACCGGCGGCAATCGCGACGATCACGAAGCTCCGCGGCCCCGAGTCGGTGCTCCACGACCCGCAACAGGACGTCTACTTCATCAGCAACATCAACGGGGCGATGCTCGACGTCGACGGCAACGGCTTCATCTCGCGCGTCGACGCCTCCACGCTCGCCGTCGAGCGGCAATGGATCGCCGGGGGCATGAACGCACCGAAAGGCCTGGCCCTTCTCGGCGACGCGCTCTACGTCACCGACATCAACGTCCTCCACAAATTCGACCGCCGCAGCGGCGCGCCGCTCGGCACGATTCCGATTCCCGGCGCGACGTTCCTCAATGACATCGCCACGGACGGCGCGAGCCTGTACGTCTCCGACACCGGAATCGCGAGCGGGCCGGGGATCACGTTCTACGACACGCACACGGACGCCATCTGGAAGATCACCGGCGACCGGCCGGAGAAGCTCGCCGGCGGCGACGAGCTGCGCCATCCGAACGGGCTCGACGTCGTCGACGGCAAACTTCGCGTCGTCACGTTCCGCGGCAACGAACTGTACGAGCTCGACGGCGGCCTGCGCCGCCGCATCGTGAAACTGCCCGCGGGACAACTCGACGGCATCACCCATCTCGCCGACGGCACGGCGCTCGTTTCGAGCTGGAAGGGCAACGAGATCTATCGCGTCGACGGCGGGAAGCCGGCCGCCATTCTCGCCGGCATGGACGCACCCGCGGACCTCGGCTACGACGCGAAGCGGGGGCGCCTTCTGATCCCGCAGCCGACGGCGAACCAGGTCACGATCCACATCGTGCACTGATTTTGCTCGTTGCGCGTGGCGTAAAAACTGCACTCGCGAAATTACCGTCCGGGGGAAAAGATTGCGTCTGGGTCTGGTTGCACTTTTGATCCTTCTGGCCGCATGCGAGACGCCCGCGCCCGCGAAACAGGCCGGAGGATCTTCGAAGGGAACGGGGAGCGGCAAAGCCGCCATCCCCGCGCGGGCAACCACCACCAATGAAGACGGCCAATGGCTGTCGGCCCAGAAGGACTATGCGAACACGCGCTTCAGCGGGCTGTCGCAGATCAACCTCTCCAACATCGATCAGCTGAAAGTCGCGACCACGTTCTCGACCGGATTCGTGAGCGGGCACGAGGCCACGCCTCTCGTCGCCGGCGACACGATGTATCTCGTCACGCCGTTCCCGAACGTCCTCTTCGCGCTCGATCTCAAAACGCCGGGCGGCGCGACGAAGTGGGTCTATCGCCCCGATCCCGATCCTGCCGCGCAGGGCGTGGCCTGCTGCGACGTCGTCAATCGCGGCGCCGCGTACACGAACGGGAAGGTCATCCTCAATACGCTCGACAACCACACCATCGCGGTCGACGCCGCCTCCGGCGCCGAGTTGTGGAACACGCGCCTCGGCGACATCAACAAAGGCGAGACCATCACGATGGCGCCTCTGGTGGTGAAGGACAAAGTCCTCGTCGGCAACAGCGGCGGCGAGATGGGCGTCCGCGGCTGGATCGCGGCGCTCGACACCGGCGACGGCCATGTCGTGTGGCGCGCATACAACACCGGTCCCGACGCCGACGTCCTCATCGGCCCGCGCTTCAAGCCGTTCTATCCGATGGACCAGGGCCGGGACCTCGGCGTGAAAACGTGGCCGCCCGACGCGTGGAAGATCGGCGGCGGAACGGTCTGGGGCTGGATCTCGTACGACCCCGAGACGAACCTGATCTTCTACGGTACCGGCAACCCCGGCCCCTGGAATCCGGAACAGCGTCCCGGCGACAACAAGTGGACCTGCACGCTGTTCGCGCGCGACGCGGACACGGGCGAGGCCCGCTGGGCGTATCAGCTCGGCCCGCACGATCTCTTCGACTACGACGGCGTCAACGAATCGATCCTGCTCGATCTCCCGGTTGGCGGGCGGATGCGCAAGACGCTCGTGCGCCCGGAGCGCAACGGCTACGTCTACGTCATCGACCGCACGACCGGCGAAGTGTTGTCGGCGAATCCGTTCAGCTACGTGAACTCGACCAAAGGCGTCGATCTGAAGACCGGCCGCCTCGTCGAAGTCAAAGAGAAAGATCCGAAGGTCGGGCACGTCGTGCGCGACATCTGTCCCGCGGCGCCGGGCGCGAAGGATTTCCAGCCCTCCGCCTTCTCACCGCGCACGGGCCTCCTTTACATCACGCACCAGAACCTCTGCATGGACTTCGAGGGCGCGGAGGCGAACTACATCGCCGGCACTCCCTACGTCGGTGCCAACGTGAAGATGTACGCGGGTCCGGGCGGGCATCGCGGCGAAGTCACGGCGTGGGATCCGGTCCGGGGGCGCGCGGTCTGGAAGCTCCACGAGAACTTCCCCGTGTGGAGCGGCGCGCTGGCGACCGCGGGAGACCTCGTCTTCTACGGGACCATGGACGGCTGGGCGAAAGCGATCGATGCGCGCACCGGCAGCGAGCGCTGGAAGTTCAAAGTGGGCTCCGGAATCATCGCCCCGCCGATGACCTATCGCGGTCCCGACGGCAAGCAGTACGTCGCATTTCTCGCGGGCGTGGGGGGATGGGCGGGCGCAGTCGTCTCCGCCGATCTCGACACCCGCGATACCAGTGCCGCGCTCGGATTCGCGAACGCGATGCACGATCTGAAGAAGGCCACGACGCGAGGAGGGATGTTGTATGTCTTCTCGTTGTAGAACGCTTGCCTTCGCGGGGGTGTTGCTGTGCGCGATTCCGGCCGCGGCCGCGCTCCGGGTCTGCGCCGATCCGAACAATCTCCCCTTCTCGAACCAGCGCGGCGAAGGCTTCGAGAACAAAATTGCGGAGCTCCTCGCGCGAGAGCTGCACACGACCGTTTCGTACACCTGGTTCGCGCAGCGCCGGGGATTCGTGCGCAACACGTTGAACGCCAACCGGTGCGACGTGATCCTCGGCGTTCCGAGCAGCTTCGATCTCGCGCTGACGACGCGTCCGTACTACCGCTCGACGTACGTCTTCGTCACCCGCCGCGACCGGCGTCTCTCCATCGCCTCGCTCGACGACCCGCGCCTGCGGACCCTCAAGATTGGTGTCCAGATGATCGGCGACGACTACGCCAGCTCGCCGCCCGCGCATGCACTCGCGAACCGCGGCATCACCCGGAACGTCGCCGGATTCATGGTCTACGGCGACTACCGCGAAGAGAGTCCCGTCCGTCCGATCATCGACGCCGTCGCGAAGGGCGACGTCGACGTCAGCGTGGTCTGGGGACCGACCGCCGCGTATTTCATCCGCCGGAGCCGCGTGCCGCTGATCGCCACGCCGGTCACACCGCAGATCGATCTGCCGTTCCTGCCGTTCGTGTTCGACATCGCCATGGCCGTGCGCCGCGGTGATACGGCCCTGCGCGACCGGCTGGACGAGATTCTCGTGCGACGCGAGAAAGAGATCGACGCCATCCTCGCCGCGTACGGAGTGCCGCGCGTATGAGACGGCTCGTTGCCATCGCGGCGCTGGTGGCCATGGTCGCGTGTCAGCGGGAACAGCGCCGCTTCTACGAGAAGCCTTCCATCGCCGCGCCGACGACTCGGGAGCGGCTGGTGAGTCTGTCGCCGGGACCTGCCACTCCCGACGTCACGTGGAAGAACCCGTACGCGTACAACGCCTTCGCGATCGCGGAAGGGAAGCGCCTCTTCACCTGGTACAACTGCGTCGGCTGCCACGCGAACGGCGGAGGGGGGATGGGTCCGCCCCTCATGGACTCCCGCTGGATCTACGGCAGCGATCCCGAGAACATTTACGCGACGATCGTCGAAGGGCGCCCGAACGGCATGCCGTCGTTCCGGCGCATGCCGTCGCACCAGGTGTGGCAGCTCGTCGCCTATGTGCAGTCGCTCAGCGGCCAGATGCCGAGGGACGCCACGAACGGCCGCCCCGACAGCATGCAGGTCCGCAAGCAGGACCAGGCCCTCCCCGATCTCGTGCCGCAGCGCGAGCCCGCACGACACCCATGAGCTCCTCGTTCCAGTCCGCACTGAATCCCGCCGGCTTCCATGCCGAAAAGATCGCCAGTCTCTGGAACGTCTTCCTGATCGTCAGCGGCGTCGTCTACGCGCTGGTGATGCTCGCGCTGCTGCTCGCGCTTTTTCATCGGCGGCGAGAGCCGGCAAATCCGAAACGCGCGCTGGCGGCCGTCTCCGTCGCAACCGGGGCAACGGTGCTCACACTCTTTGCGCTGCTCGTCTCCAGCATGTTCACGTCACGCGGCCTCGCCGCGGACGGCGGCACCGACATGACGCTCACCGTCACCGGCCGTCAATGGTGGTGGCAGGTCGACTACGAGCATCCCGACCCGAGCAAGCGGCTCACGACCGCGGACGAGATCGTGATCCCGGTCGGCGCGCGCGTGAGCATCACCCTGAAAGCGCCGGACGTGATTCACAGCCTCTGGATCCCCAACCTGCAGGGCAAGCGCGATCTCATCCCCGGCAAGGACGGCGTGCTTCGTCTGCGCGCCGAGCGGGCCGGCGTCTATCGCGGCCAGTGCGCGGAGTTCTGCGGCCAGCAGCACGCGAAGATGGCGTTGTGGGTGACCGCGCTCGCACCCGCCGATTACGCGCGGTGGATCGCGTCGCAGCGGCAGCCGGCGCGGCCGCCCTCGACGCCGCGCCAGCAGCAGGGATTGAACGTCTTCATGAGCGCGCAGTGCCCGCTCTGCCACAACATCACCGGCACGGACGCCTACGGACGCACCGGCCCCGATCTCACGCACATCGCCGGCCGCCGCTCCATCGCCGCCGGAACCCTGCCGAACCGCCGCGACGCGCTCGCGCAATGGATCCTCGATCCCCAGCACGTGAAGGCCGGCTCGTTCATGCCTCCCACGCCGCTGCCGCGTGACGCCCTCGAGCCGCTGCTCGACTACCTGGAGAGCCTGCAGTGAAGAGCGAGCACGAACAGCTCGAAGAGACCTGGGCGCCGGCGACGGGACCTCTGGCCTGGTTCCGTCAGATCGACCATCACACGATCGGCCGCCGCTTCATCATCACCGCCTTCGTCTGGTTCGGCCTCGGCGGCATCCTGGCCGGGTTGATGCGCATCCAGCTCGCGAAGCCCAACAACACCTTCATCGGCAACGATCTCTACAACCAGATCTTCACCCTGCACGGCGTGACGATGATGTTCCTCTTCGCCGTGCCGGTCATGGAAGCGGTCGCGGTGTACATCATTCCCTTGATGCTCGGCACGCGCGGGCTGGCCTTTCCGCGCCTCAACGCCTTCTCGTATTACATGTTCCTCTTCGCCGGGATCATGATCTACACCGCGTTCCTCCTGAACATGGCGCCGGACGCGGGGTGGTTCAGCTATGTGCCGCTGGCGAATCCCGAGTTCTCGGCCGGCAAGCGCATCGACGTCTGGGCGCAGCTGGTCAACTTCACCGAGATCTCGGCCCTCGGCGTGGCCGTCGAGCTGATCGTGACGATCTTCAAGCAGCGCGCGCCGGGCATGTCCGTCAACCGCATCCCGCTCTATGCGTGGTCGATCCTCGTGACCTCGTTCATGATCGTGTTTGCCATGCCGGCCGTGATGATGGCCAGCAATTACATCGCGCTCGACAGGCTCGTCGGAACGCACTTCTTCAATCCGGCCGAGGGCGGGGACGCGCTGCTGTGGCAGCACATGTTCTGGTTCTTCGGACACCCCGAGGTGTACATCATCTTCATTCCGGCGCTGGGGATGGTCTCCGCGATCGTGACCGTGTTCTGCAGGCGCCCGGTCTTCGGATACATGGCCATGGTGTTGTCGCTCGTGGCCACGGCATTCATCGGATTCGGACTCTGGGTGCACCACATGTTCGCGACGGGATTGCCGCAGACGGGCGAGAGCTACTTCACCGCCGCGAGCATGATGATCGCCATTCCGAGCGGCGTGCAGATCTTCTGCTGGATCGCCACGATCTGGCTGGGCAGGCCGAGCTTCCGCCCTCCGTTCCTGTTCGTGCTCGGCTTCATCGCCATCTTCGTGATCGGCGGCTTGAGCGGGGTCATGGTCGCGTCGATCCCCATCGACGTGCAGGTGCACGACACGTTCTTCGTCGTCGCCCACCTGCACTATGTCCTGATCGGCGGCGCCGTGTTTCCGCTGCTCGGCGCGCTGTTCTACTGGTTCCCCAAGATGACCGGCCGGATGATGAACGAGCGCCTCGGCCACATCAGCTTCTGGCTCGCCTTCATCGGCTTCAACGTCACGTTCTTTCCGATGCACCACCTCGGATTGCACGGCATGCCGCGACGCGTCTACACCTACCTTCCGGAAACGGGCTGGGGCTCGTTGAACCTGTTGTCGACGATCGGCGCGGCGATTCTCGCGGCGGGGATGCTCACCTTCGTGGGCAATGCTCTCTGGAGCCTGAGGCGCGGCCGCATCGCCGGCGCCGACCCGTGGAATGCGGACACGCTCGAATGGAGCACGTCGTCCCCGCCCCCTTCGTACAACTTCCTGCATCTGCCGGTCGTCAACGGACGCGAGCCGTTATGGAACGATCCCGCGTCCGCGCCGGTCGTGACCGGGCTGGCCACGACGAAGCGCGAGCTCCTCGTGACGCGTCTCCTCGACGCGGAGCCGGACCATCGCTACGTCGAGCCCGGTCCGACGATCTGGCCGTTCCTGACCGCGGCCGCCACCGCGGTCATGTTCATCGGTCTCCTCTTCACGCCGTGGTCGCTGGTGATCGGACTGCCGATCGCGACGGCGATGGCCATCGGCTGGTTCTGGCCGACCACGAAGCGCAAACAGGGCGAAGTGCCGGAGCATGGCGCGGGCGAGGAGGCCGCGGCATGAGCGAGCTGACCGCCCCGCGGCCCACGCTCGACGTCTCCGGGATCCCCGATCACGGGTTCGGCAGCCGCAGCGTCATGTGGTGGTCGACGTTGTGCGTGATCTTCATCGAAGGCACGGTCTTTCTCATCACCATCGCCAGCTACTTCTATCTGCAAGGCAACGAAAAAGAATGGCCGCCCGGCACCACGCCGCTTCCAGGTCTGTTCTGGCCGACCGTCAATACGATCGTGCTGCTGGTGAGCATGATCCCGAATCACTTCGTCAAGAAGGCGGCCGAGGCCAGGGATGCCGCGCGCGTGCGGCCCTGGTTCATCGTCGCCGATCTCTTCGCGCTCGCGTTTCTCGTGATCCGCGGACTCGAGTACCGGCAGTTGCATGTCAGCTGGGACAGCAATGCCTACGGCTCCGTCACCTGGACGCTGCTCAGCCTGCACTCGTTGCATCTCCTGACCGACTTCATCGACTCGGTGGTCCTCACGATCCTGATGTTCACGCGGCATGCAAAGGATTCACGGCGCCTGGTCGACGTGGCCGAGAACGCCTTCTACTGGTACTTCGTCGTGTTGTCGTGGCTGCCGATTTACGCCGTGCTGTATTGGGCGCCGAGGTGGCTGTGAGGGAGAAGAGCGAATTCCGGCCGCGCGACCGGTGGCTGACGTACGCGTTCCTCATCGGACCGCTGGCCGCGCTGGCGCACCTGACGGTGATGTACACGCTCGTGCCGACGGCGTGCGAGCAGGATTCCCGGGCGCTGCTGCACGGCAGCACCGCGGCATTCCTGGCAATCGCACTGAGCGGGGCGCTGGCCGCATGGCGCTCCGGGGCGGAGTTTCGCGATGCCGGCGGCGACGTGTCGCGCGAGCGGTCGCGCTGGCAGGCCGTCGCCGCGCTGGCGCTCTCGATCGGATCGATGCTCGTGATCGCGGCGCTGGAGCTGCCGAACGTGATCCTGAGGAATTGTCAGTGATGTGGAACGCGATCACCGCGGTTTGCCTGGCAGCCGCCGCTGCCGCCTACACCATCGGCGTCCGGCGCGTACGGCAGACCTCCGCGGGCCGGCAGACGATTCCCCGGTGGCGCGCCGCGGCATTCGCTCTCGGCTGCGGATCGATCGCAATCTCGCTCCTCTCGCGGCTCGACGCATTGAGCGACGTGCTCTTTTCCGCGCACATGGTGCAGCACGAGATTCTGATGCTGATCAGCGCCCCATTGATGGTCCTAGGCCGTCCGTTCATTGCCGCTCTGTGGAGTCTTCCGGCCTCCGGGCGCGCCATGGTTGCGTCGATTGCGAAACGCCCGTCGATCGCCACGGCGTGGGAGCGGATCAGCGGTCCGTTCACGGTGCTCCTCCTGCATGCGATCGTCGTGTGGGTCTGGCACGTGCCGGCGCTGTTCGACGCCGCGCTGCACGATGAGACCATCCACGCGTTTCAGCACCTCGGCTTCTTCCTGACGGCCGCGCTGTTCTGGTGGGCGCTCGTGCACGGGCGTTACGGGCGCATCGGCTACGGCGTCGGCGTGCTGTACGTCTTCGCGACCGCGATGCACTCGCAGATCCTCGGCGCGCTGCTGACCTTTGCGGCGCGCGGGTGGTATCCGACCCATGCCTCGCGCACCGCGGCCGCGCACCTCGATCCGGTCGCCGACCAGCAACTGGCCGGGATCGTGATGTGGATTCCGTTCGGCGCGGTGTTCCTGATCGTCGGACTGGCGTTGTTCGCGGCCTGGCTCGGCGAGGCGGAGCGGCGCGTGCGGTTCACGAGCGCCGAAACGATCGCCAAAGCTCGCCCATGATCGG
>DATFHJ010000246.1:0-7081 GCA_035248585.1 Thermoanaerobaculia bacterium | reverse complement strand
GTCCAGCGCACCCAGACGAAGACGAAGAGCAGCGCCGTCACTTTCAAGAGGAAGAAGAGCGCGGAGAAGAGGAAGCCGTACCAGGTCGCGGGCTCGTTGTACCAGGGGATGTCCCAGCCGCCGAGGAACAGCGTCACGACGAGCGCGGACATCGTGCCCATGGCCATGTACTCGGCCATGAAGAAGAGCGCGAACTTCATCGACGAATACTCGGTGTGATAGCCGGCCACGAGCTCTGCTTCCGCTTCCGCGAAATCGAACGGCAGGCGGTTCGTCTCCGCGAACGCGGAGACGGAGAAGATGATGAAGGCGATCCACATCGCCGGCGAGAAGACGTTCCAGGCCGGGATCTTGACGGCGTCGAAGAGGACAAAGTACTTCGTCTGCTCCCACACGACGTCGGTGAGGCGCAGCGAGCCGGTGGCGACGAGCACGCTCACCGCGGCCAGCGTCAGCGACAGCTCGTACGAGATCATCTGCGCCGAGGCGCGGATCGCGCCGAAGAGAGAGTACTTGTTCGACGACGACCAGCCGGCGATCGTGACGCCGTACACCGCCAGCGACGCCAGCGCGAAGACGACCAGAATGCCGGCGCTCACGTCGGCGACGACCGGCTCGAAGACCGGGCTGCCTTTGAAGAACGTCTTGCCGAACCAGATTTTCTCCGGCAGGCGGAAGCTGCGTCCCCACGGAACGACGGCGATGGTCGTGAGCGCGGGGAAGAGGCCGATGGCCGGCGCGAGGGTGTAGAGCCACTTGTGCGCCTGCGCCGGCACGATGTCTTCTTTGAGGATGAACTTCAGCGCGTCGGCGAACGATTGCAGCAGCCCGAGCGGGCCGACGCGGTTCGGGCCCGGCCGGTCCTGAATCAGCGCGCTGCCGCGCCGCTCCACCCACACCATGATCGGCGTGATATTGAGCATCATCAGCAGCACGATGGCGATTTTCAGGACCGAAAGAGCGATGTCGGTCGCGTCGAAGGCCATTACGCCGTCACCTCGGCGAGCTCGAAGAGGCGCTCATGCACGCGCCGCAGCGCTTCCAGATCGCTCGCGGCCTGTCCTTTCGGCGCGAAGGCCCGGTGGATCTGCTGTTCGCGGCCCTGCACGTTCGTGTACGTCCCTTCCTTCTCCGGATGAATCGCGCCGGGAAGGAGCACGTCCGCGACGTCGCAGAGCGGATGATTCGCGTCCCACGAGTGGACGATGAGGAACTTTGCCTTGCGGAGATTCGCGACGACGGCCGGATCGCTCGCGCGCTCGCTGAACATCGCGTCGCAGATGTAGAGGACGTCGATGCCGTCCGCGCCGTTGGTGAGAATGTCGTCGATGTTCGTCTCGCCGAGGATCGCCGACACGCCGCGGTAATTCGGCGCCGCCTGCGTGCCGAGGAGCCACTCGGTCTTCGACTTCATCCTGATCGGACCGATCGGATCGACCATGACGCCGTACCTGCTACCCGCGCGGTCGAACAGCTTCTTCGCCATCGCCGCTTCTTCGTTCGTCATCTGCGCGGAGAAAATGGCGAAGGTGTTCTTCGCGTCGCGATACGCCTTTTCGATTGCCTCGAGCGCTTCGTCCCAGGTCGAGATGCCGAGGTAGTCATCCTCGGTGCGCACCTTCGGCACGACCACGCGATCGGTCTCGTAACGCTCGTACGAGAAGCGGCCGTAGTCGCACAGCCAGTGATCGTTCACCTCGGGGTTGACGCGCGGGCGATAGCGGAACACCTGCCCGTTGCGATGTCCGATGAAGATGTTGCAGCCGACGTCGCAGCCGTTGCAGACCGACTCCACCGAGTCGAGGTTCCAGACGCGCGACTCGAAGCGGAACTCGCGCGGCGTCAGCGCGCCGGTGGGGCAGATGTCGGTCACGCACGCGCTCATCCAGTTGTCGAGCGGCGTGCCGGGGAACACGCCGACTTCCGTCGACGCGCCGCGCTTGAAGAACGCCAGCTCGCTCGTGCCCGTGATCTCCTGCGTGAAGCGGATGCACCGCGTGCAGTGGATGCAGCGGTTCATGTTCTGGAGCACGTGCGGCCCGATGGCCGTGCGGTCCATGCCGGGATAGGTGCGTTTGAACTCGCCGTAGCGCGAATTCACGTCGCCGTAGTTGAACGCGTAGTCCTGCAGCGGACACTCGCCGGCCTTGTCGCAGATCGGGCAGTCGAGCGGATGGTTGATGAGCAGGAACTCCATCTGCCCGCGCCGCGCCTTGTCGACCTTCTCGTTCCAGACGGCGACTTTCATCCCGTCTTTCACCGGCGTCGCGCAGCCCGCCTGCAGCTTCGGCATCCCCTCCACTTCCACGAGGCACATCCGGCACTGGCCGACGACCGAGAGGGAAGGGTGATAGCAGAAGTGAGGGACGTGAATGTCGGCCGCTTTCGCGGCTTCGATCACGTTGATTCCATCCTGCACTTCGACTTCGATTCCGTCGATGGTAACTTTAGCCATAGGTTGCGTTACTTGATGCAGATTGAGCGCCTGTGGAGCGGCGGGCTAATGCCCGCCGGGATGGGAAGTGAAACGAATCTCGTGAAACGTTTCACAAGGGCGGAGCATACTCACGCGGACCGGGAGCGTCAACGCAAGAGGAGAGCACCGCTCTCCTCTCCGAAAGGTATCGATTGAAGAAAGACCTAGTCATCGCCCTCATCGCCATCCTCGCCGTCACCGTCGTCGCGTTCGCGTTAGACCGCGTCCGCGATCCGAATCTGCCGCTCACTCCCTCGCAACCGTTTGTCCCCAAAGGCGAAGTCGCGCACGCGCCGAAGAGCGGGAAAGTGGTGATGCACGTCAACGGCGAGGCGGTGACGGAAGCGGAGTTCAATGCCTTCGCGCAGAGCCTCCCCGAGGAGCAGCGGGGGATGCTGACGGGCAATCCGCAGGGGAAGCGATTGCTCGCGAACGAGATCGCGAAGCTGAAGGTGCTGGAGCAGGAAGCGCAGCGCCTCGGCGTGGCGAACGATCCCGAAGTGCGGACGCAGATCTCGATGACGAACGCGCAGATCGTGGCCATGAAAGCGCTGCAGAAGATGGTCGAGCCGCGCGTGGAGCAGATCGTGCGCGAGGAGTACGAGAAGGAAAAGAAGGACACGATCGAGCTGAAGCACATCGCCATCGCGTACGCGGGCGGACAGTATCCGAGCCGCGACGGCAGCGCACGACAGGTCCCGCAGGCGCTCGAGAAAGCGAAAGCGCTCGCGGCGCGGCTGCGCGGCGGCGGCAACTTCGCGGAGATCGCCCGCGCCGAATCCGACGATCCGAACTCCGCGTCGAACGGCGGCTCCCTCGGCCCCGCGCGCCGCGAGATGCTGCCGCCGGAGATCGCCGGCGTGCTGGCCAAGCTGCCGCCGGGAACGATCAGCGATCCGGTGCGTACGCCGCTCGGAGTGCACATCTTCCGCTACGACCCCATTTCGCTCGACGCCCTGCGCCCGCAGCTGCAGCAGCGCGCGCGGCAGCAGGCCATGCAGGAGGCGGTGACGAACCTGGAAAAGCAGGCGAAGGTCGACTTCGAGCCCGACTTCTTCCCGCAACCGCCCGCCGCGCCAAGCGGTACACTACCGTCCACTCAGTGAGCATGGCGCGGCGAATCCTGGTCGTCGAAGACAACGACATGAACATGCAGCTCGTCGAGTTCCTGCTCGAAGAGGGCGGCTACGACATCGTCAAGGCGGCCAGCGGGGAAGAGGCGCTGGCCATCACGCGCAACGGCGCGCAGGCACCCGATCTCATCCTGATGGACATCCATCTCCCGGGCATGGACGGCCTCTCCGTCGTGCGGGAGATGAAGAGCGACGCCCGCACCAGCCGCATCCCCATCCTCGCCCTCACCGCCCACGCCATGCGCGGCGACAAGGACCGTTTCCTCGAAGCCGGCTGCGACGGCTACATCTCCAAGCCGATCGACGTGAAGACGTTCATCTCGTCGATCGAGCAGTATTTGTAGAGGTGGAGCGGCGGGCTTCAGCCCGCCGAAACGATCCGGCGGGCTGAAGCCCGCCGCTCCACTACAATGCGCCGCGCTATGCGAATGCTCGTCCTCGGCGCCGGCCGCATGGGTCTCGGCGCGGTTCATGATCTCGTCTCTCAACCCGACGTCGACGGCGTGACCGTCGCGGACTTTGACCGCACGAAAGCGGATGCGATTGCCGCGCGCTATCCCGGCAAGGTGACGGGCGCGCAGATCGACTGCAACGATCACGACGCCGTCGTCGCGCTGATGCGCGGACACGCCTCCGCGATCAGCTGCGTGAATTACTGGCTCAACGTCGGCCTCGCGAAGGCGGCCATCGAAGCGGGCACGCACTTCTGCGACCTCGGCGGGAACAACGACGTCGTCGACGCGGAGCTTGCGCTCGATACCGAGGCGCGCGCCGCCGGAGTCAACATCATTCCCGACTGCGGACTCGCGCCCGGCATGGTGGCGGTGCTCGTCGCGCACGGCGCGCAGCAGTTCACGAAGCTCGACGAGGTGCACATCCGCGTCGGCGGGCTGCCGCAGCATCCGCGGCCGCCGCTCGACTACCAGCTCGTGTTCTCCGTCGAGGGATTGATCAACGAGTACATCGAGCCCGCGCGCGTCATCCGCGACGGCAAGGTCGTCACGGTCGAGTCGATGACGGAAGTCGAAGCGCTCGAGTTCCCGCCCCCGTTCGGGACGATGGAAGCGTTCCAAACCTCGGGCGGGACGTCGACGCTGGTCGAGACGTTCCTCGGCAACGTGCAGGCGCTCGACTACAAGACCATCCGCTATCCCGGCCATTGCGCGAAGTTCAAGACGATGATCGACCTCGGCCTGTGCAGCAGTCAGCTCCTCGAAGTCGACGGCGTCCGCGTGAAGCCGCGCCGCGTCCTCGGCGAGCTGCTCGTGAAGAACCTGCCGCACGACGAGCCGGACGTCGTCCTCGTGCGCGTCGAGTTCGTCGGCGACGGCCGCACGCTGCGCTACGACATCATCGACCGCTTCGATCCCGAAACGGGCCTCAGCTCGATGATGCGCACGACGGCGTTCCCGGCCTCGATTGTCGCGCTGATGATGGCCCGCAATCAGACGTCGTCGAAAGGCGCGCTGCCGCAGGAGCGCTGCATCCCGCCCGACGCGTTCATGCAGGAGCTCGCGGCGCGAAAGATCGACGTGATGATCACCGAAACCCGGTGATCATCACCGCGTCGCGGGTCAGCTCGCCGCGCGACGCGATCAGTGCCTTTCCATCCGGCGTGAGGTCGAATGCGAACAGCAGCTGATCGGTGAACTGCGTCAGCGCCTCCGGCGCGCTGCCGTCGAGCGGGATCTTCCACACGTTGTGGCCGCCGCCGATCAGCGTGTTCACGAGCAGGGCTTTTCCGTCCGGCGTCCAGCGGATCATGCTGTGGGACGTGGTCACGGAGGCCTCGATCGTTCGCAGCGGCAGCCCGCCCGTCATCGGCACGATGCAAAGGCGGAACGACCAGTCCGGCGGCGGCTGGCAGTAGCAGGCCACGCGCGTGCCGTCCGGCGAGATCGCCGGGCGTGAAGGATCGATGCTCGTGTCCGTGATGGCCATCGCCACGCCGCCGGCCAGCGGCATTTTCACCAGCGCATTGGAATCGAGCGTGCGGAACACGATCGTCTTTCCGTCCGGCGAGAGCGCGGGCGCATCGAAGGCGGTGACGGCGGCGATCTCCGTCGAGCGCCTCTCGCTGCCGTCCGCGGCGATCCGCCGCACCGCGGCGTTCGAGCCGTACATGCCGAAGACAATCGTCTTCCCGTCCGGCGTGAAGCTCGGCTGGGCCTCGCTCCAGGCGTCGTTCGTCAGCCGCCGCGCGTTTGCGCCGTTCGCGTCCGCGACCCAGAGGTCGTACGTTCCGCTGTCCAGCGACACGAACGCGATCGATCCATCGGGGCCGACGTCAAGGCCTCTCCCGCCGAGCCATCGTCCGGTGCGGATCCTCACGGGCGATTCGCCGCCGAGGGGAACGCGCCAGAGATCGGCATCGAAATCCGCCGCCACCGCCACGAGCGTGGAGCCGTCCGCCGTCAACGTCGGCATCCGGTAGTCCAGCAGATCGTTCGTGATCGGCCGCGCGTCGCCGGAAGCGACGTCCACGTTCCAGAGCTGGATTTCCTTTCGGCCCCGCGAGCCGGGGACGATCAGCTCCTTTCCGTCCGGCAGCCACGCGATTTGTTGCGCGGTGCTCCAACCGCTCGAGATCGTGCGCTCCACGCCGCTCCTGGCGTCGACGGCGATGATCGACGACATCGCCTCCCCGCGCGCCGGGCGCGTGAGCATCGAGACCGCAATGGTCTTCCCGTCGGGCGACCACGCCGGTCCGGTATAGAAGATCGGATAGAAATACTGGGGCGGGCTGTGACGGACCAGGATGTGGACGTTGCTGCCGTCGGCGTTGGCCACCACGAGCGAGCTGTCGGGCGACGGCGGATGCGCACGCACATACGTGATCTGCTTTCCATCCGGCGAGAACGAGACCGGACCGTCGATCCCGCTGAGGATTCTTCGCGGGCTGCCGCCGAGAAGCGAGACCGAGTACAGCGTGCTGTCCTGACTCCCGCGCTCTTTCCGCGCGTAGTAAATCGATCCGCCGTCCGGCGAGAACGCGTGCCCCCAGTAGCCGACCGGCGCCGGCGCGATGAGCTGCAGGTCCTGTCCCGTCGCCAGCTGGCGCACGTGCAGACTCTGTTGTCCCTGATCGAAATCGACGTACGCGACCCACTTGCCGTCCGGCGAGACGGCGGCGCCGATCACCGTGCCGCTGGATGTGATGCGCGTGATGGTGAGCGGCGCCTTCGCGGCGTGCGTCTCGCGTGGACGGCGTTGCAGCAGGAGAACCGCGACCAGCGTGATGATCACCACCACCGCGATCGCGCCGGCACGCAGCCGGTCGCGTCCATCTCCACGAGTCGTCAATCGCCGCAGATCGGCGGCGAGGTCGTTCGCCGACTGGTAGCGCGCGGCCGGATCTTTCGCCAGGGCTTTGCGGACGATCCGCTGCAGCTCCGCCGGGCCGCCCAGCGGCGGCGGCTCGGCGTGCACGATATTGCTCAGCGTCTCGATCGTGGAGCGTCCGCGGAACGGC
>DATFHJ010000245.1:0-7143 GCA_035248585.1 Thermoanaerobaculia bacterium | reverse complement strand
GTCGTCAGTATTGTGGGCGGCATCGCCGGCTTCGCGCTGGCGTGGTGGCTCACGCGCGTCATCGTCGCCCTCGCGCCGGCGCTGCCGCGCGCGCAGAACATCGAGATCAACATCCCCGTGCTGCTCTTCGCGCTCGGCGTCTCGCTCGCCTCGGCGATTCTGTTCGGCGTGGTCCCGGCGATCCGCAGCTCGCGCGTCCAGCCGTCGACGGTGCTCGCCGGCTCGCGCGGCGTGTTGCGCGCGACGACGACCGCCGGCCGGGGAGCGCTCGTGATCGTCGAAGTCGCGCTCGCGGTCGTGCTCGTGATCGGCGCGGGACTGCTGCTCAAGAGCTTCTCCCGCCTGATGGACGTCGACCTCGGCATGCAGAGCGGAAAGATCGTGACGCTCTCGATGACGCTGCCGACGGCAAAGTATCCCGAGCCGCCGCGTACCAAGTATCCCGATTGGCCGGAGGTCGTACAGTTCGTCAACACGGTGACCGAGCGCGCCAGCGCGATTCCGGGTGCGCAGTCGGTGGCCCTTGGAGTCAATCATCCCCTCGATGACGGATTCACGTCGCGGCTGGAAGTCGTCGGCGTCGCGCCGAAGGAAGGGCCGCAGGACGAAGTGCGCATCCGCCCCGTCAGCGCCGGCTACATCGAGACCCTCGGCATGACCGTCGTGCGCGGCCGTACGTTCACGCGCGACGACCGCTTCAACGCGCCCTTCGTCATCGTCATCAACGAGCCGCTCGCGCGTAACTACTTCCCGAACGTGAATCCGATCGGCCGGCAGGTCGATTTCTGGGGCAAGAGGCGGACGGTCGTCGGCGTGATCAAAGGCGAGCGCTTCGGCGGACCCGCGCACGAGCTCGAGCCGACCCTCTACTTCCCGATTCCGCAGCTTCCGATGAGCCAGCTCACGCTGCTCGTGCGCACGAACGAAAATCCGGGCCGGATGATCGCCGCCGTGCGCGGCGTGATCCGTTCGATCGACGGCAACATCGCTCTCTTCGACGTCGGCACGCTCGACGAGGCGATCGCGCAGACCGTGGCCACCCCGCGCTTCCAGGCCGTGCTGATCACGTCCTTCGGCGCGATCGCGCTGCTCCTCGCCGCGATCGGCCTGTACGCGCTGATCTCGTATCAGGTGCAGCAGCGCACGAACGAGATCGGCGTGCGCATGGCCCTCGGCGCCACGACCTCCGAGGTCGCGCGCCTCGTGCTCCGCCGCGCCGCGAACCTGGCGATCATCGGCGTCGCCATCGGACTCGTCGGTGCATTCTTCACGCGCAAGTTCCTCACGACCGTGCTCTTCCAGATCAGCGCGACCGATCCCGCGATCTATATCTCCGTGCCGCTGCTGCTCGCGCTCATCGTGCTCATCGCCAGCTACGTTCCGGCGCGGCGCGCGATGCGCGTCGATCCGGCCGTGGCGCTGCGTTCCGAGTAAACCAATGTACGACCTTCGTTACGCCCTCCGTTCTCTGGCCCGCGCGCCCGGCTTCGCAGCCGCGGCGATCCTCACGCTGGCCATCGCCATCGGCGCGAACACGGCCATGTTCAGCATCCTCTACGGCGTCGTCCTGCAGCCGCTGGCATTTCAGGATCCCGATCGCGTCGTGCGGATCTTCGAGACCGACAAAAAGGACGCGAGCTTTCGCGAACAGGCATCGATCCCCGATTTCGAGGACTGGAAGGCGCAGCAGCGCGTCTTCTCCCGCATCGCCGCGATGACGTCGCGCACCGCCAACATCACGACCTGGAACGGGGACGCCGAGCAGGTCGCCGGTCTCGGCGTCTCGCACGATTTCTTCGCCCTGCTCGGCGTGAAGCCGGTTGCCGGCCGCGCGTTCGTGCCAGCCGATGACCGGCCCGGCGCCGAGCCGGTGGTCATCCTCAACGAAGCGATGTGGCGCAGCCGCTACGGCGCGTCGCAGAACATCCTCGGCAGCACCGTTACGCTCGACGGCACGCGGTACGAAGTCATCGGCGTGATGCCGGCGCGCACCGCGCTGTCGCGCGCGGCCGCGCCGCAGTTCTGGATTCCGCTCGCGCTCGTGAATCCCGTCTTCGGCAACGAGCGCGGCGTCCGCAACATCCACGTCATCGGACGGCTGAACGACGGCGTTTCGTTGCGGCAGGCGCAGAGCGCGATGGACGTCATCGCCGCGCGCCTCGAGCAGCAGTATCCGCAAGCCAACGCGGCGCGGGGAGCGTTCGTCGAGCCGGCGCTCGACTTCGTCGTGCGCGAAGCCAGGCCGCGGCTCTTCATCCTCTCGGCCGCGGTGCTGGCGGTGCTGTTCATCGCCTGCATCAACGTCGCCGGACTGATGCTCGCCCGCGCCGATGCCCGCGCGCGGGAGCTCGCGGTGCGCGCCAGCATCGGCGCCTCGCGCGGGCGTCTCGTGCGCCAGCTCCTCACCGAAAGCATCGTTGTCAGCCTCGTCGGCGGAACGGCAGGCTTCGCGCTGGCGTGGTGGCTGACCCGGATGATCGTCGCGTTCGCGCCGGCGCTGCCGCGCGCGCAAAACATCGAGATCAATCTTCCGGTGCTGTTGTTCGCGATCGGCGCATCCGTCGCCTCGGCGATTCTGTTCGGAGTCATTCCCGCGATCCGCAGCTCACGCGTGCAGCCCGCGACCGTGCTCGCCGGATCGCGCGGCGTATTGCGCGCCACGAATTCCGCGGGCCGCGGCGCGCTCGTCATCGTCGAAGTCGCCCTGGCGGTGGTTCTCGTGATCGGCGCCGGGCTGCTGCTCAAGAGTTTCTCGCGGCTCATGGACGTCGACCTCGGCGTGCAGACCAGCAGGATCGTCACGTTCTCGATGTCGCTGCCGACGGCGAAGTATCCTCAACCGCCGGACGACCAGTATCCGCGGTGGCCCGAGGTCGTGCAGTTCGTCGACAACCTGACGGAGCGCGCGCGAGCGATTCCCGGCGTGCAGTCCGCGGCCGTAGGCGTTCATCATCCTCTCCGCGACGGCTTCAGCTCGCAGTTCGAGATCGTTGGCGCGCCGAGGAAGGAAGGGCCGTTGGACGTACGCGTGCGGCCGGTCGGCGCGGGATACGTCGAAACGCTCGGCATGACCGTCCTGCGCGGGCGCACGTTCACGCGCGACGACCGGTTGAACGCTCCGCGCGTCGCCATCATCAACGAGCCGCTCGCGCGCAAGTACTTCCCGAACGGGAATCCCGTCGGCCAGCAAGTCCATTTCTGGGGCGCGAAGCGCACGATCATCGCCGTGATCGAAGGCGAGCGCTTCGGCGGACCGGCCAGCGAGACCGCGCCGGCGCTCTACGTTCCGATCCCCCAGATTCCGATGAGCTTTCTCACGCTGATCGTGCGCACGAGTGAGACGCCGGGAAAGATGATCGGCGCCGTACGCGGAGCGATCCGCTCGATCGACGGCGACCTCGCGCTCTCGGACGTCGGCACGCTCGACGATGCCATCTCGCAGAGCGTGGCCACGCCGCGCTTCCAGGCTGTGCTCATCACCTCCTTCGGCGCGATCGCGCTGCTCCTCGCCGCGATCGGCCTCTACGCGCTGATCGCCTATCAGGTGCAGCAGCGCACGAACGAGATCGGCGTGCGCATGGCCCTCGGTGCGTCTGCCTCCGAAGTCGCGCGCCTCGTGCTGCGCCGCGCCGCCAGGCTCGCCGCCATCGGCGTCGCCCTCGGCCTCGCCGGCGCATTTTTCACGCGTAAGTTCCTCGAGACGGTACTCTTTCAAATCAGCGCGACTGACCCCGCGATTTACGTTTCCGTCCCGTTGCTGCTCGCGGTCATCGTGCTTCTTGCCAGCTACGTCCCCGCGCGACGCGCCATGCGCGTCGACCCGGCCGTCGCGTTACGATCCGAATGATGCTCATCCAAACTGAAAAACTCACGAAATCCGTTCCGCAGGGAGGTGGCCGCACGTGGCTCCTCCGCGACATCGACCTCGGCATCCATGAGGGCGAGTTCGTCTCGATCATGGGTCCGTCCGGCGCCGGTAAATCGACGCTCCTGCACATCCTCGGCATGCACGACGCGGAGTGGGAGGGGAGCTACTCGCTCGACGGCACGCGCGTCGAGACGCTCGCGCCGAAGCAGCGCGCCGACCTGCAGCGCCGCGCCATCGGCTTCGTCTTCCAGAGCTATCACCTCATCGACGACCTCACCGTCGCCGAGAACCTCGACGTCCCGCTGCGCTATCGCGACGTGCCGAAGCGCGAGCGCGAGAGCATCGTCGCCGACACCCTGGACCGCTTCCGCATCGTGGGAAAGAAAGATCTCTATCCCGCGCAGCTTTCCGGCGGCCAGCAGCAGCTCGTCGGCGTGGCCCGGGCCATCGTCTCCCATCCGAAAATCATCCTGGCCGACGAGCCCACCGGCAACCTGCACTCCGATCAGGCGCGTGAGATCATGGAGCTCTTCCGCACGCTGCATGGCGGCGGAACGACGATCGTGCAGGTGACGCACTCTGAAGAAAACGCCTCGTACGGAGACCGCGTGATCCGCCTGCACGACGGCCGGCTGATGAAATGACCGCGCGGATTCTCGTCGCGGACGATCAGCCCGATGTGCTCGAGGCGCTGCGCCTCCTGCTCAAGAGCGAAGGCTTCACCGTCGAGACCGTGACCTCGCCCGGCGCGGTCTATCGCGCCGTCGAGGCGCGCTCGTTCGACCTCGTCCTGATCGATCTCAACTACGCGCGCGACACGACGTCCGGCGCCGAGGGGCTGGCGCTGCTCGAACAGCTGCACGCGTATGACGAACTGCTGCCGGTCGTGGTGATGACGGCGTGGAGCTCGGTCGATCTCGCGGTGCAGGCGATGCGTCTCGGCGCGCGCGACTTCGTGCAGAAGCCGTGGGAAAACGCAAAGCTCCTCGCCACGATCCGCACGCACATCGAGCTCGGGCAGGCTCTGCGCAAAGGGCAGCGGCTCGAAGCGGCGTTGCGCGCCGACGACAATCAGACCGCGCTCATCGCGCAGTCGCGCGCGATGCAGCCGGTGCTGGCCATGATCGAGCGCATCGGGCCGTCCGACGCGAACGTGCTCATCACCGGCGAGAACGGCACGGGCAAGGGCGTGATCGCCCGCGCGCTGCACGCCCGCTCGCGCAGAGCCGCGCGGCCGCTGGTGTCCGTCAACGTCGGCGGATTGCCGGAGTCGCTGTTCGAGAGCGAACTATTCGGACACGTGAAAGGCGCATTCACCGACGCGCGCGTCGATCGCGTCGGACGCTTCGAGCTCGCCGACGGCGGCACGCTCTTTCTCGACGAGATGGCCAACGTGCCGCTCGCGCAGCAGGCCAAGCTTCTGCGCGTGCTCGAGACCGGCGACTTCGAGCGCGTCGGCTCCTCGCAGACGCGCCGCGCCGACGTGCGCCTCCTCTCCGCAACGAACGCGCGGCTCGAGCAGGAAGTCGAAGCGGGCCGCTTTCGCCAGGACCTGCTCTTCCGCCTGCGCACCGTCGAGATTCACCTCCCGCCGCTGCGCGATCGCCGCGACGACATCCCGCCGCTGGCCAGTCACTTTCTCAGCGCGCACGCCACGCGCTATCGCAAGAACATCACCGGCTTCGACGAGTCGGCGATGAAGGCGATGCTCGCGCACGAGTGGACAGGCAACGTCCGCGAGCTCGACCACGCCGTCGAGCGCGCCGTGCTGATGGCCGCCGGCTCGACGATCCGCGCCCAGGACCTCGGCCTCACGCGCCCCGCCGACCGCGCCCCGCGCATCGAAGACATGAGCATCGAGGAAGTGGAGATGCTCCTCATCCGCAAAGCCCTTGGCCGCTTCGGCGGCAACGTCAGCCGCGCCGCGGAGGCGCTGGGATTAAGCCGGAGCGCGCTGTACCGAAGGATTCAGCGGTACGGGCTGTAGGCCTTCCTGCAGCGCCAGCGCCGCGAGGAACTCCGCCGGCGGCATCGGCTTCCCGAACAGAAATCCCTGCAGCGAATCGCAGCCGAGATCGGTGAGAAACTCCTGCTGCGCGATCGTTTCCACTCCCTCCGCCACGATCTTGAGGTCGAGCGTGCGGCCCAGCGCCACGATCGCCGAAACGATGGCCTGATCCTCGGAGTCGTGCGCGAGGTTGCTGATGAATCCGCGATCGATCTTCAACTCGCTGGCCGGCATCCGCTTGAGATACAGCAGGCTCGAGTATCCCGTTCCGAAATCATCGATGGCGATGCGGACGCCCATCTCGTGCAGCTGCTGGAGGATCACTTCGCTCGCATCCGCGTCGCGCATGGCCGTCGACTCCGTGATCTCGAGCGTCAGGCAGTGCGGCATCAGCTTGTGGCACTCGAGCGCGGACTTGACCGTCCCAATCAACGCGGGATGGCCGAATTGAACGGGAGAGAGGTTGACCGACATCGTCCAGTCCTGACGGCCGGCGTCGTGCCATTCCCGCATCTGGCGGCAGGCCTCGTCGAGCACCCAGTCGCCGATCGACACGATCAGTCCCGTCTTCTCCGCCAGCGGGATGAAATCGTCCGGCTGAATGAGCCCGCGCGTCGGATGCTGCCAGCGCACCAGCGCTTCCGCTCCGATCGCCGGGCCGCGCGGCGCTTCGAGCTTGGGCTGATAGAACAAGATCAGCTCGCGCCGGTCGATCGCCCGTCTCAGGTCCTGCACCATTTCCAGATGCGCCTGGACGTGAGAGTTCATCGAGGTCTCGAAGAAACAGTAGCTGTCGCGGCCGAGGGACTTCGCGTGATACATCGCCGCATCGGCGTTCGTCAGCAGCTCGTGTTGCGTCGCGCCATCGCCCGGATACATGGCGATGCCGATGCTGACCGACATCCGCAATTCGTGGCCGTCGATCTGAAACGGCTCCCGGATGAGGACCAGTAGTTTCTCCGCCAGCGCCGCCGCGGCGGTCGGATCGCCGACGTCTCCCAGGAACACGAACTCGTCTCCGCCGACTCGCGAGATCGTGTCCAGCATCCGGATCTTCGGGCCGACGCGCTTCGCGACTTCGACCAGCAGCAAGTCGCCGACACCGTGTCCGTAGGCGTCGTTGACGGCCTTGAATCCATCGAGGTCGAGGAACATCAGCGTGAAGCGCGTCTTCTTGCGGTCGGCCATTCCGATCGCCTGCCGCAGCCGGTCTTCGAGCAGCGCGCGATTGGGAAGCTTTGACCGGGTCGGCATAGCGCACGCCCTG
>DATFHJ010000244.1:0-9664 GCA_035248585.1 Thermoanaerobaculia bacterium | reverse complement strand
AATCGGATGCTTGGCCGTCCGGTCACGTGGGTCTGCGACCGCGGCGATCATGCGCGGATCCGCGCGTTGCTGACCGCCGAGGCGAACGCGCGGACGGAGCTGGTGCACTGGACCACGCAGGAGGAGCTGCGGGCCATCTACGACGCGCACGGCGTTTTTCTTTTCCCCTCGTTCTTCGAGGGATTCGGCAAGGCCTTTCTCGAAGCCATGAGCCGCGGCTTGTGCGTCGTCGCCAGCGATGCCGGCGCGATGCACGACCTCATCGCCCATGGCCGCAACGGCTTTCTCGTTCCTCCCGGCGATGCGGATGCGCTGGCGGCGGCCGCGCTGGCGATCGACCTGCCGCGGGCGCAGGCGATCAGCGCCGCCGCCGCGGAGACGGCGCGCGCGCATACATGGGAGCGCGTCGCGCGCGAGCTCGCCGCGTTCTATGAGGCGCGGCTGCGGTGAAGACGAAGCTCGCCATCGTCGCCTCGCACGTGATCCAGTATCAGGATCCGTTCTATCGCCTGCTCGCGGCGCATCCCGGGATCGAGCTCACGGTCTTGTTCTGCTCCGCCGCCGGCTCGAAGACGTATCGCGACGTCGACATGGGAACGACGCTGCGGTGGGACCTCGAGCTGCTCACCGGATACCGCCACCGTTTCCTGCGCAACTTCGGCCGCGGCGACGGCTTCTTTCGCCTGCTCAACCCGGGCCTCGTTCCCGCCATCGCGCGCGGCGGCTTCGACGCCGTCCTCTTCATGACCGGCTGGGCGTGGCTCTCGGCCTGGATCGGCTTCGCCGCCTGCCGCGCCGCGCGCGTGCCGATGCTGCTCTACGGCGACAGCAGCTTCGTGCCGCCGGAAACGTCCGCGCGCGCGCGGCTGCGCGCCGGCGTGCTGCGCGCGCTCTTCCGCATGACCAGCGCGTTCATGATCTCCGGGAAGTTGAACGCCGACTACTACCGCCATTACGGCGCGAATCCGGACCGCTTTTTTCCGCTGCCGTGGGCGATCGACAACGACCGCTTCCTCGAAGGCAGCCGCTTCGCCTCCGGCGAGCGCGACGCACTGCGCGCGCGGTACGGCATCGAGCGCGACGAGCTGGCCGTCATCTACTCGGGAAAACTGATCGAGCGAAAGGATCCGCTGATGCTGCTCCGCGCGATCGCGCGGATGCGGCACCGCGCCGTGGCGGTCTTTCTCGGCGACGGCGTGCTCCGCGACTCGCTCGAGCGTTTCGCGCGCGGCCAGGGAGTCCGCGCGGTGTTCGCTGGCTTCGTGAATCAGACGGAGCTGCCGAAACATTACGCAATGGGCGACGCATTCGTGCTGCCGTCGCACTTCGATCCGCGGGCGACGGTCGTGAACGAGGCCATGGCCTGCCGCCTGCCGGTGCTCATCACCGATCGCTGCGGCCCCTCCGCCGACATCGTCCGCCACGGCGAGAACGGCTACGTCTTCGCGCCCGGCGACGACGCGGCGCTGGCGGCGCACCTCGACGCGCTCGCGCGTGACGAGGCGATGCGCGCGCGGATGGGCGAGCGATCGCGCGAGATCATTCGCACGTGGAGCTACGTCGAGGGAGTGGAGGGCGTGGCGGAGGCGATGAAGATGGTTGCCGGAAAGGACGTCGAGTGATCACGATCGCGATCCCGACGTACAACCGCGGCGCGATTCTCGTGGAAACGATCGAGCGCCTTCTCGCGCTCACGCCGCGCGCCGCCGCGATCGTGATCGTCGACCAGACGCGCCAGCATCCTACGGAGATCGAACGGCGCCTGCGCGACTGGGACCGCGACGGCGCGATCCGCTGGCTGCGCCTCGACACGCCCTCGATTCCGCGCGCCATGAACGACGCCCTCGTCGCCGCGGAGACGCCGCTGGTGCTGTTTCTCGACGACGACATCGTTCCCCATCCGCGGCTCGTCGCCGCGCACGAGGAGGCCCATCGCGATGCGGCGCTCTGGGCCGTCGCCGGGCAGGTGCTGCAGCCGGGCGAGGAGCCGGAAGACTTCGAGGGGACGGACGACCTCGAGTTTCACTTCAACAGCAATCGCCCGCGGCGGATCGCGAACGTCATGGCCGGCAATCTCTCCGTCAAACGTGACCGCGCGCTCGCCATCGGCGGATTCGACGAGAATTTCACGGGCGCCGCGTACCGCTTCGAGACCGACTTCGCCATGCGCGTCGCCGCCGCGGGAGGTGCGATCCTGTTCGAGCCGCGCGGCTCGATCCGCCATTTGAAGCTCTCGTCCGGCGGCCTGCGCAGCTTCGGCGATCATCGCGCCGTCGCCTCCGCCGCCCACACCGCCGGCGACTACTACTTCGCGCTCCACCACGTCCGCGGCTTCTGGCGCTACGCCGCGCGGCGTCTGGCGAAGAACGTGCTGACCCGCTACCACGCCACGCATCCGTGGTCGATTCCGGCCAAGATCGCCGGCGAGCTCCGCGGGCTCATCCTGGCAAAGCGGTTATACCGGAAGGGAAGAGTGCTGCGCGCTGTTACTCCGGACGACCCGGGAAACCGCAACCGATGATCACCATCATCTTCGGCGCGATGCTGCTGCTCGCGATCATGATCGCGCTCATCAACTGGCGCCACGGCTGGTTCGCCGCGATTCTGTGCGGCGTGCTGCAGGACCCGTTTCGCAAGCTGACGCCCGGCACGCCGGTGGCGATGACGATGAGCATCGTCGCCGTCTACGGCATCATCATCCTGACCACGGCGGCCACGCTGTATCAGAACCGCCGCGACTTCGCGTACCGCTTTCCGAACGTCTACAACAGCGCGTTCCTCGTGGTGATCCTGCTTTCACTGGCCGCGCTTCGCGGCATCGCCACGTTCGGTCTCGCGCTCTGGAAGGTTCCGGTCCTCAGCTTCCTGATCTACTGCATTCCCATCCCGGCCGTGCTCCTCGGCTATTCCTGGCTGAACCGCGAGGAGCTGCTGGTCCGCTTCCTGAAGTTCTACTCGGTGCTCACCGCGATCGCGCTCATCGGCGTCCCGCTCGAGTACTTCAACGTGCACTGGAGAGCGCTCGGAATCGTGGCCATGCCGGGCGGCTACATCCGCCATCTTCCGGGCCTGCAGATCCGCGTGCTGTCGGGGTTCTATCGCGCGCCTGACATCATGGCCTGGCACGCGGCGATGCTGGTGATCGTGGCGATCATCATGGCCATGCGCGCGCGCGTCATCACGCGCGCCTGGCCTTGGATCGTCGTCGCGTCCTGGGGATTTCTGAACTGCATCATCAGCGGCCGCCGCAAGGCGATCTACATGGTCGCGGCGTTCGCGCTGGTGTTTTTCTGGCGCTATTACAAACGTCTGACGACGGTGCAGTTCACGTCCGTGGTGATCGCCGGCATGGCCCTGGCCGGCGTGATGTACTTCGTCTCGCGCTCCGCATCGTCGCGCGTGTACACGCAGGGCGCCCGGACGACGCGCGCCGAGGTGTTCAGCCGCCTCGAAGGCGGCGCACAAGCATCGATACAACAGCACGGCATTCTCGGCGCCGGATTGGGCGCCGCCACCCAGGGCGTGCGCCACGTCGCCGGCACCGAGGCCGACTTCGGCTGGCAGGAAGGCGGGCTGGCGAAGCTCGTCGTCGAGCTCGGCGTGCCGGGCGTGCTGGCCCTGATGCTGTTCGCGCTCACGATGCTGCGGATGATGCTGCGCATCACGGCCATCGGCGACCTCGAGGGAACCTCGCAGGTCCTGCGCATCGGCCTCTTCGGCATCGTGATGGCGAACGTCGCGAACTTCCTCGCCTCGGCACAGGCCTACTCCGATCCCGTGCTCACGCTCTCGACCGCCTTCTTCCTCGGCTGCCTCTTCGCGACGGCCACGCTGGACGAAAAAGCCGCCGCCGAGAAGCTGCAGACGGCGTCCGCTACGCTCGCTCCCGCAACCGCATGACTCTCCCAGTTTATCCCGCGCGTAGACGCGGGATCTCCGGTAGCACCGCGATGGGTTAACGCCGCGACGTGAATCGCATCTTCGCGATGCGACGTTCTCGCCGATGGTGATCATTGTCGCGGTGGAGCCCGAGATCCCGCGTCTTCGCGCGGGATAAACTACAAAACCGATGCGCTTACTGCACGTCGTTCCGACATACCTGCCGGCGCGACGCTACGGCGGGACGATCGTCTCCGTGCACGGGCTCTGCCGCGCGCTCGCCGCGCGCGGGCATCAGGTCGATGTCTTCACGACGAACGTCGACGGCGGCGGCACGCTCGATGTTCCGATCGCGACGCCGGTCGAGCTCGACGGCGTGCGCGTGCACTACTTTCCGTCGCCGATGCGGCGGTTGTACTGGTCGCCGCAGATGCGGCGCGCGCTGAAAACGCTCGACTACGACCTCGTGCACATTCACGCCATCTGGCTGTGGCCCGGCTACGCGGCCGCGCGCGCGGCGCATCGTGCGAACGTTCCGTACGTGATCTCGCCCCGAGGAATGCTCGTACCGGAGCTGATCCAGCAGAAGAGCACGTTCGCCAAACGGGCCTGGCTCGCGGCGATCGAGCGGCGCAACTTCGCGGCGGCGGCGGCGATTCACTTCACGTCGCGGATCGAACAGCACGACGCCGAACGGACCGGCGTCTCGCTGCCGTCGCCGTTCGTGGTGCCGAACGGCGTCGATCTCGTGCCTCGGCCGGACGTCGCGCGCGACGAGAACACGCTCCTGTTTCTCGGCCGCATCAACTGGAAGAAGGGACTCGACCGCACGATCGAGCTGCTGCCCCGCGTCGACGCGCGATTGCTCATCGCCGGCAACGACGAGGAGAACCTCACGCCCTCGCTTCGCGCGCTCGCGGCGAAGCTCGGCGTTGCCGATCGCGTCGAGTTCACCGGCCCCGTCTACGGCGACGCAAAATGGGAGCTGATGGCACGGGCAACGCTCTTCGTGCTGCAGTCGATGTCGGAGAACTTCGGGAACGCCGTGCTCGAGGCGCTGATGATGGAGACGCCGGCGGTGCTGACGCCGCGGGTGGGATTGGCGGAAGACGTCGTGCGCGCGAACGCGGGCACGACCGCGCTCACAGACGTGGCCGCGTTGCTCGCGGACCGCGCGCGGCGCGAGGCGATGGGCCGCAACGGGCGCGCGCTCGTGGAAGAGAAATTCACGTGGCCGCGCGTCGCGGCGGCGATGGAAGAGGCGTATCAGTGCACGTTGACGTCACGCCGGTGATCCTGGCCGGCAACGAGGAAGCGAACATCGGGCGGACGCTCGCCGCGCTGGCGTGGGCGCGCGACGTCGTCGTCGTCGACAGCGGCTCGAACGACGCGACCGTGGAGATCGCGCGGCGCTTCCCGAACGTGCGCGTGATTCCGCGCCCGCTCGACACGCTCGCCGCGCAGTGGACGTTCGCCGTCGCGCAGGCGCGGACGCAGTGGGTGCTGACGCTCGACGCCGACTACTTCGTGCCGCCGGCATTCGTCGAGGAAATGGAAGCGCTGCCGTTCGACGCCTCGGGCTACGAGGCCGAGTTCCTCTACGCCATCGACGGCAAGCCGCTCCGCGCCTCGCTCTACACGCCGCGCGCCGTGCTGCTGCGCCGCGACCGGGCCGAGTTCTACATGGACGGCCACACCCAGCGCGTGAGCGTCAACGGCAACGTCGCGCGCCTGAAGACGAAGCTGATTCACGACGACCGCAAGCCGTTCTCGCGTTTCGTCGAGCGCCAGCGACGCTATATGCGCGACGAAGCGGAAAAGCTGCGCCACGCGAACCCGCGCGCCCTCAACGTCGCCGGCCGCGTGCGCAAACTGATCGTCGTCGCGCCGTTCGCCGTCCTGGTGCACACGCTGTTCGTGAAGGGCCTGGTCTTCGATGGCAGGGCCGGGCTCCGCTACGCGTGGGAGCGGTTCGTGGCGGAATTGATTTTGTCGCGCGAGTTGCTGCGGCGGCTCACCGCGTAGAATGCCGGCGATGCTCTCGCAGCGTCTGAGGGAGGGAACCGCGCGCATTCTCGCGGCCGTGCCGGATTTCCGAGGCAAGGGCCGGCTCACGATGTCGCTCGATCGGCGGCTCACCGATTACTCCGATCCGGCGTCGTATCTCGCCGTCGCCACGATCCAGGGCGCGAAGATGCAGTTGGATCTGCGGCAGTTCAGCGAGCGGTTCGTCTTCTACTACCGCGCGTACGAGACCGAGCTCATCTCCCTCTTTCGAAAGCTCTACAAGGGCGGCAACTTTCTCGACATCGGCAGCAACATGGGGCAGTACGTCGTCAGCATGGCGCCGCTGGTGCGCAAGGCGGGCGGGCGGATCTTTTCCGTCGAGCCCGTGGACGTCAATCTCGCCCGCCAGAAAACGAACGTCGCCTTGAACGGCTGCACCGATCTCGTCGAGTACGCGACGGAGGTCCTCGGCGAGTCCGAAGGCACCGTCTACATGACCGGGCAGTTCGACTCCTCCAGCGTCAACGCGCTCGTGGCGAAAGACGGCACCCGCCCGTTTCATCTCACGACCCTCGACCGCCTCGCGGAGGAACGCGGATGGCGCGGCATCGGCGCCGTGAAAATCGACGTCGAGGGATACGAGCCCGCTGTCCTCCGCGGTGGCGTCCAGCTCTTCGCTCGCGAACGCCCCCTGCTGTTGGCCGAATTCAATCGCGAGCGCATGGCGATCAACGGGTTCGAGATGCCGGAGTCCTGGCGCATGCTGCGCGATCTCGGATATCGCGGCTACGCCGCCGCCGGCGGCAAGCTGCAGGAACTCTCCGAACCGGCGGACATCGAGAACATCTTTTTTCTGCCCTAGGGCCGCTGGATCATCAAATCCCCCATCACCAGCAAATCCATCTTCGTCCTCAAAAAACAATCGAGCGCTTCGTGAGGGTTGTTCACGACCGGCTCGTTTTCGTTGAACGACGTGTTGAGGACGATGGGGATGCCGGTGAGGTCGTGGAAGGCTTCGATGAGGTGGTAGTAGCGCGGGTTCTGGGCCTCGGTTACGGACTGTAATCGGCCGGAGCCGTTCACGTGGGTCACGGCGGGGATCTGGGCGCGTTTTTCTTCGCGGATTTGGTAGACCTGGAGCATGAACGGGACGTCGTAGTCGGTCTCGAACCAGTCGCCGACTGTCTCGCGCAGGATCGATGGCGCGAAGGGGCGGAAGGACTCGCGGCGTTTGATCTTCTCGTTGAGGATGTTCTTCATGTCCGCGCGGCGTGGGTCGCAGACGATGGAGCGGTTGCCGAGCGCGCGCGGACCCCACTCCATTCGCCCCTGGAACCAGCCCACCACATTCCCCTTCGCGATCTGCTCGGCGGTGCGGCGGCAGAGCTCGCGCTCATCGCTCACATGCTGCAGCGTGCAGTGCGCGTCGGCAAGGTCCTGCTTGCGCGCTTCGACCGCCTTGTCGACGTCGTCGACGCCGTACTCGGGTCCCCAGTACGCGTGATCCATCAGGAACGCGCGCGGCTGGTGGAGGGTCTCGTTCCACACCCAGTACGCCGCGCCGATCGCGCCGCCGGCGTCGCCCGCCGCGGCCGGGATGTAGAGCTCGCGGTACGGCGAGCGGTCGAACACCATCCCGTTGGCGACGCTGTTGTAGCCGCAGCCGCCGGCGAGGCAGAAATTCGGCACGCGCGTTTTCTCGAAGAGGCTGTTCGCGAGCGCAAAGTACGCCTCCTCGAACATCGCCTGCATCGACGCGGCGAGGTCTTTATGCCGCTGCTCGATCGGATCCTTCTCCGCGCGCACCGGCCCCAACTTCTCGATCAGCTTCTCCGAAAACACCGGCCCGATCACCGGCGAGCCGCCCTGCCACACCATGGCCAGGCCGAGCGTGTGATGGGTGAAGTAATCGGTGTTCAGGGCGAAGCGGCCATTCGAGACGCGAACGATGTCGCGCATCTCGTTCATGAACGCCGGCTTGCCGTACGGCGCGAGGCCCATGACTTTGTACTCGTCGCCGTAGTGCGGGAAGCCGAGGAACTGCGTCATGGCGGTGTAGAAGATGCCGAGGGAGTGCGGGAAGCCGATCTCGCCGAGGACTTCGATGTGATTGCCGCGCGCGACGCCCCACATCGAGCTGACGAAGTCGCCGAAGCCGTCGATCGAGAGCAGCGCGGCCTCTTCGAACGGCGCGACGAAGAACGCCGAGGCGAGATGCGCGCGGTGGTGCTCGACGTGATGCAGTTGCGGCTTCAGCGAGTCGACCTTGAACGTCTCGACGATCTCCGTGCGCAGGTCCTTGATCTTGCCGCGATTCTCCAATCTGCGTTTGATCGCGCCGAACGACGGCCGGTTCGCAATCACGAACTTCGCGCGCTGGACCAGCCGCGCGTTCGGATCGCGGTTGACGGCGATGTGATCGACGTCGTTCAACTGCGCGCCCGCTTCGCGGAGGCAGTACTCGATCGCCGCGCTCGGGAATCCCGCCCAATGCTTGATGCGCCGGAAGCGCTCCTCTTCCGCGGCGGCGACGAGCTTGCCGTCGACGACGATGCAGGCGGAGGCGTCGGCGTGATGCGCGTTCAGTCCGAGAATGATCATCGTTTCTGCGTCAGCAGCGCGCGGTAGTCGGCGAGATTCGTCTCGCGGAACGGCACGCGCACGACTTCGGTGAAGTAGCGATTCGCGCCGGCGGCATCGAGGCGCGTCGCGGCGTCGATCTCCGCGATCGCGCGCGAGGTCTCGTTGCGCACGGCGTAGATCAGCGCTAGGTAGACGTGCGGCTCGGGCGCGCTCGGCCGCAGCGTGGCGGCCTTCATCAGATGCGCGATCGCTTCGCTGTCCCGGCCGAGGCGGCGCAGGAGAGCGCCGACGTTCATGTGCGCGAGAAAGTGATCGGGACGGAGGCGCACCACTTCCAGGTATTCGTTGAGCGCCTGCTGATCGCGCTGCTGCCGCGCGAGGATCGTCGCGTAGTCGTTGCGCAGGTTCGCGTCGTCCGGCGATTGCGCGATCGCGTTCTCGTACTCCGCGAGCGCCCCATTCACGTCGCCCTTCGCCGCCGCCAGCTCCGCGCGCGCCGAGGCATCGTTCTCATCGAGGGAGCTGGCCTTCGTGAGCAGCGACAGCGCCTCGCTCTGATAGCCGGCCTTCTGCCGCAGCGTGGCCAGCGCGCGATACGGGCGCACGAAGTTGGGATCGAGCGTGATGGCCTGCCGCAGCGCTGCTTCCGCTCCTTTGAGGTCGCCGTTCGCCTCGAGCACGCGGCCGAGCGTGTACTGCGAGCTCGAGATCGCCGGGTCCATGGCCACGGATGCCTGGATGTGCGGCAGCGCTTCTTTCGGTTTGTCGCGGTCGTACAGCACCATCGCCAGATTGGCCTCGGCGACCGGATTCTTCGTCGTCACTTCGAGCGTGCGGGTGAACAGCGTCTGCGCGTCCTTCCAGTGGCGAAGCTGCAGGAACGTCGCCACGCTCAGCGCGGCGATGACAACGATCGCCAGCGCGGCGAACGCGCGCGCGAGCGCCGGCCGTTTCTCGGCAAACGTCCACACACCCCACACGATGGCGATGAAGAGGCCCACGTACGAGAGGTACGTGTAGCGATCGGCGATCCACTGGATGCCGGCCTTCACGATGCCGGACATCGGGACGAGCGTGCCGGCGTACCAGAACCAGCCGACAGCGAGGAACGGGAAGCGCCGTGCGTACAGCAGCACGACGATCGTGATGGCGACGAGCACGACGAGCGCGAACAGCACCGTCGCGCCGGAGATCG
>DATFHJ010000243.1:0-3809 GCA_035248585.1 Thermoanaerobaculia bacterium | reverse complement strand
CCTCATGATCGAGCGGGTCATCGCGACGGAACCCAACGCGCTCCTGCTCTCCGCGATCCACTGGCTCCAGCTCGGGACCGGCATCCGCTCAAATGAGACGCGACTGCTGCGTCTGCGTGACGTGACCCTTCCCACGTCGGGCAACGACTTCCAAGGTCACATCACTATCCGCGAGGACACCACCAAGACCGCCGCCGGCGCGCGGGAGATCCCGCTCGACCAGCGTGCGGCAAAGGCGATCCGGCGCTATCTCGGTGACGGCCGGGCGCGCTATGTCGGCGCGGCCGACGAGCCGCTCTTCCTCACCGACGATGGTCATCCCTTCAGCGACGGCGGCTGGCACACGATGCACCAGCGCCTGCGCAAACATCTCCTTGAACGCGGCATCGCCGGCTACAAGCAGCACCGCAATCGCAACACCTGGGCCCGCGACGCGCTGGAAGCGGGCGTCCCCGAGACCGCGATCGTGCAGATGGGCGGCTGGGGAAGCGTGGACATGCTCCGTCGGTATCACGGAAAGCTGAGCACGGCGGAGCTCTTCCGGTATCCCACGACGCTTTCGAAGTACGCGCGGAAATAGGAGAATGGTCGCTAGAAGAATGGTGTAACTAGAAGAATGGTTTCGGCGGTTTGATACCGCCACCAAGCGCAATGGTTTAGCACACAGCTTGTTTTGAGGCCTTCAGTTCTCACGAAAACCAATAGATACGGGCCGAGGTAGCTCAGTCGGTAGAGCAATGGTCTGAAGAACCATGTGTCGCCGGTTCGATCCCGGCCCTCGGCACAGGCTCGGTCTAAGGATCAGCCGTCCGCGTGCCCTCGACAGTCTCTCCAACGCCACGCGATCGGATGATTGCCGTCGCCACGATCGCGGCAGCGCCGATCGGTGTGCTCGCGCTTTGGAGCAGGAACGTCGCGCCGAACTCCAGCTCGAGGCTGGCTTGATGAGCGAGCACGTCGAGCGCGGGCAGTGCAAGCGCCAGCGACACGGCGCCCACGGTCCGCAGTGTCGCGTGTCGCGCGACGAAGGCGCCGGCGGCGACGCCGAACGCCGTCATCGACGCGACGCTGCTGATGTTCTCGGCGTCAAGGCACCACGCGACTTCGCCGGGTGACGCGCAGATGAACGTGGGCCAAGCCGTCAGGACGATCGCCCAAAGCGCTTGACCCGTGCCAAAGATGCCCGCGCCCGCGAGCGCCGTTTGGAAAGGCATCGTCGGGCGCCAGAGCGCGTTTAACGCGCTGCCCATCGCGACGCCAACGAGCGCCCAGGCCTGCGGGGTCACGAAATCGAGGTCCGCGTCTTGCGGCGGCAGCCCGTGCCATGCCAGCTCGATATTCGGGAGCGCCCACCCGCCGAGAAGCGCCCGCGCCATCCCGATGGCCGCGAGCAGCGCAAGCAGGAGCGTTCCGCGGGACCGTCCGAGGCGCTGCGCGACAAAGCCACCGATGACGTACGCGGGGAGGAGCAACAGTTCGAAGCGTGGCGGCCCTGAAGAGCGCGGGATGCGCTCCTCGAAGTTCAGCTCGATCCCGACAGCGAGCAAGAGCGAGTACACGATGGTCGCCGCTCCCATGCCGGCCAGTGCCGCTCGCACGACTGTCAGCCTAGGCGCGGATCACGGCATGGCAATGTTGGCCGAGGGTCTGTTGTCGCCGGTCACGGGCCATGGGGAGGCGCTCGTGAAACGAGTGTCACGGTGAGCGTTCTGCGCATCGATTCAGCTACGACATGAAGGCAGCGCCGCCCGATGCCTGGCGCACCTACGACCCCGTCGATCCAGACCCGGGCTATTCCAATTCGGCTGGATCGGCGGACGCCATCCGGGCCTCTATCAGCAGATCGCGCTGAGCTCGACGGGCCTGTGATGAGTTCGTAGGCCTTGTCGGTGGGTCCCGATCCTGGGTGGTCGGCGCGGTCACGAATTTGAGCTACGTCGCGTGACTACGGCAGCGTCGAGAACGCGGTGGCCATCATGGGGCGCATGATCGGGCCGGTCGCCGCGAGTTATCTCGTCGAACGCAAGCAGGCAACGATCCGCTGGCGACTGATGTGTGAGTACGCTCGTGTCGACAAGAAGCCGACTGCGAGATGACGAGATCCCCGGTCCCGCGCCGCCCGAGCCGTTCCGAACCGATGCCGTAGCGTGAACGCGTGAGCCGCGAAGTCGAGGATGTGAACCGGCGCCTCCTGCGCGCGCGTGACGCGATGGATCGTGCCTACGCGGAGCCGCTGAACGTCGCCGCGATCGCCGCCGTCGCGCACATCTCCGAAGCGCATTTCATCCGCAGCTTCCGCGCGGTCTTCGGTGAGACGCCGCACCGATATCTGCAGCGGAGGCGTGTCGAGCGGTCGATGTTCCTCCTGCGCGAGACCGATCGCACCGTGACGGAGATCTGCGTCGACGTCGGCTTCAGCAGCCTGGGGACGTTCAGCCGCACGTTCCGCGAGATCGTCGGGGAGAGCCCATCGGAGTACCGCGACAGCCATGAGCCGATGGTCGTGCCGAACTGCTTCCAGATGGCGACTGGCCGTCCGGTCGTCGTCACGTCGCGGCCGCGCATCGTCGCGGCGCCGAAGGGCGAACCGGCGAAATCGAGCAGTTTTGGAGAAGCGGTCGCCGCGCTCCGTTCCTAGCATCGCCAGCAACAGAAGCGCGGGGGACCGCGGAGGAGGACCAGGATGATCAGCAAGCTGAGCGTTACCGCCGTCAAGGTGCTCGATCAGGAGGAGGCACTCGACTTCTACGTGAACAAGCTCGGGCTCGAGGTGGCGAGGGACTACAAGCAGGGCGCCTTCCGCTGGCTCACCGTGCGCGTTCCGGGCGACTCGGGCACCGAGATCTTCCTCGAGGAGCCGGGCCAGCCGCTGCACGACGACGCGACCGCCGCCCAGCTCCGCGAGCTCATCGCCAAAGGGGCGATGAGTGGGATCGTGTTCGAGACCGAGGACTGCCAGGCGCTCTACGAACAGCTCGAGTCGCGTGGTGTGACGGACTTCACGCAGGAGCCGATCAAGCACGCGTACGGCACCGACATGGGCCTGCGCGACCCCTTCGGCAACGCGATCCGGATCCTGCAGCCGGCCAAGGTCGGCCGCGAAGTGAGGGCATAACGATGCCGGCGAAGAAGACGACGAAGAAGAGCGCGACCAAGTCCGGCAAGATCGCCGGCCTCAGCGCCGGAGAAAAGGCGGCGATGAGGGAGACCATCGCGGATCAGAAGGCGGCCGCGCGAGGCCTCGACGGCGAGAGCGCCCTGCTTGCGAAGATCGCGGCGATGAGCGAACCCGGCCGCGGCATGGCCAAGAAGATCCACGCGATCGTCAAGGCGAACGCGCCGACCCTCGAGTCGACGACGTGGTACGGCATGCCTGCTTACGCGCGAGGCGGCAAGGCCGTCCTGTTCTTCCAGGACGCCGCGAAGTTCAAGGCGAGGTACTCGACGCTGGGCTTCAACGACACGGCGAGCCTCGACGACGGCGCGATGTGGCCGACCGCGTACGCGCTGAAGGACCTGACGCCCGCCGACGAGAAGCGCATCGCCGCCCTTGTGAAGAAGGCTGTGGGCTGAGCGACAGCGAACCTGAGGCGGCGGTCAGGTGTGCGGACGCGTTCGCACGGCCGCCGGCCCGATCCGATAGAGCTTCACGTCCTCGTCGCCGAGCTTCGCGTTCCGAGTGAAAGTTGCCGTGCCGACCGGCAGCGACGCCGCGATGGCGTGTGTCGCGAGGGTCTCGCCGCGACGCGCGAGATCTTCGCCGATCTTGAATGCCTTCTTCACGTGATCTCCTTATGCGTTGTCCGTTA
>DATFHJ010000242.1:0-14095 GCA_035248585.1 Thermoanaerobaculia bacterium | reverse complement strand
TTCAGCCCGCCGAAGCCGGCAGGCTAAAGCCTGCCGCTCCACTTCAGCGCAGCGACTGCTGATACGTCGCCTTGACCGCCGCGACATACGCCTTCGTCTCGCGATACGGCGGCACTCCCCGATACTTCTCCACCGCGCCGGGACCGGCGTTGTAGGCGGCGAGGGTGAGATCGAGGTCGCCGTTGAACGTATCGAGCAGCGTGCGGAGATAGCGCGTGCCACCGAAGATGTTCTCGCGCGCGTCGAAGACGTTCGTCACGCCGAGGTAGCGGGCCGTGTCGGGCATGAGCTGCATGATCCCGCAGGCGCCGGCGGAGGAGCGCGCGTTCTGATTCCAGGCGGACTCGCGGCGCGCGACCGCGGCCACGAGGCGCGGATCGACGCCGTGCTTGCGCGCCGCTTCCTCGATCGCGCTCGTCAGATGCTCCGGCGCGGTGACGGACGCGCGCGAGTCGAACACGGCCAGTCCGAACGGATTCGTCGCGAACACGCGCGCGCTGCGCAGCGACACGAGCGCCTCTTTGATGTTGCCGAAGAAGTGATAGGCGGTGATCGAGCGGCTGTCGTTCGAAATCACCACGCGGCCGGCCTTTTTCAGACGCGCGTTCGCCACGGACGACGCCGTGAACTTGCGCTCGTCGGCGACGGCACCTGTCGCGAAGAACATCGCGATGAGCAGCGTGAGGGCGATCACAGTTCCGGTTTTCATGGAGGCAATGAGCAAACGCCGCTCCCCTTGTGTAGCATTCCGGCTCATGCGTAACGCGGCTGCATTACTCTTCCTCGCTCTCGTCGCCTGTTCGACGCCAGCACCGAAACAACCCATGACTGAGCCCGGCACGATCTTCATCGGCGGCACCGTTCTCGTCGGATCAGATCAGACTCCGCAGAAAAATTACGCGATCTACGTCACGGACGGCGTGATTCGCGAAGTCGGCCCGCTCTCCGACGTGCAGCGGGCGCATCCGCTCACGAACACGATCGCGATGCTCAACTCCACGATCGTCCCCGGCCTCACGGACGCGCACGGCCATCTTTACGGCCTCGGCGTTTCGCTCGATGTCGTCAAGCTCGTCGATACTAATTCCTACGAAGAGGTGCTCGCGCGCGTGAAAGAGCGCGCGGCGACGACGCCAAAGGGTGAATGGATCATCGGCCGAGGCTGGGATCAGAACGACTGGCCGGTGAAGGAGTTCCCGACGAAGGAAGCGCTCGACGTGGCGGTGCCGGATCATCCGGTGTTTCTGCGCCGCGTGGACGGCCACGCCGCGCTCGCCAACTCCGTCGCCTTGAAAGCCGCGGGCGTGACGGCGGCGACGACGGATCCGGAAGGCGGACGCGTGCTGCGCGACAGCAGCGGCGCGCCGACGGGCGTGTTCATCGACGCGGCGATGGATCTCGTGGAGAACGTCATCCCCGATCCGACGCCGGCGCAGCGGAAGGCGCGCGTCCTCGCCGCGGCGGAGAACATCGCCGCGAACGGCCTTACCGAAATGCACGACGCCGGCATCGATGGAGCGACGATCGCCGCGGTGCGCGAGCTGATCGACGAGCAGCGCTTCCCGATCCGCGTCTACGCGATGCTCGGCGACAACGACGCGCTGGTGAACACGTGGCTGCAGAGCGGTCCGCTGATGAACTATGGAGGCCGCCTCACCGTCCGTTCGATCAAGATGTACGCGGACGGCGCGCTCGGCAGCCGCGGCGCCGCGCTCCTCGCGCCCTACAGCGACGATCCCGGCAACTCGGGACTCATGCTCGCGAGGCCCGAGCACCTGCTCGACGTCGCGAAGCGCGCGCGCGCAAAAGGCTTCCAGGTGAACACGCACGCGATCGGCGATCGCGGCGTGCGCAACGTGATCGACGCGTACAGCGAAGCGGGCGTGACGGCGATCGACCGCTACCGCGTCGAGCACCTGCAAGTGATCTCGCCGCCGGACGTCCCGCGCCTCGTCTCGCACGGCATCATCGCCTCGATGCAGCCGACGCATGCGACATCCGACATGCCCTGGGCCGAGCGCCGCGTCGGCTCCGAGCGCATCAAGGGCGCCTACGCCTGGCGCACCGTCCTCAACGCCGGCGGCCGCCTCGCCCTCGGCTCCGACTTTCCGGTCGAAGACGTGAACCCGTTCTTCGGCATCTACTCCGCCGTCACACGCCAGGACCACGAAGGCCACCCGCCCGGCGGCTGGTACCCCGACCAGCGCCTGACCCTCGCCGAAGCCATCCGCGGCTTTACCAAGGACGCCGCCTACGCCGCGTTCGAAGAAACAACGCGCGGCACCATCGAGCCCGGCAAACTCGCCGACCTCACCATCGTCGACGGCGACCTGCTCGCCATGCCGGCGAGCGAGCTGTGGAAGGCGAAGGTGCGGCTGACGGTGGTGGGAGGGAAGGTGGTTTACAAGGGGCAGTAAACTAATGCCATGCCGACGTTCCTGGAAGAACTTCGTGAAACGGGCAAGTTCTTCATGAAGGCTGATGAGGTCCACGACACGCTCAGGCGTGTAACTCGTCGTCTTGAGGAAGCCGGAATTGACTACGCTCTCATCGGCGGAATGGCTCTGTTCGCGCACGGCTATCGGCGTTACACCACCGATGTCGACATTCTGACCACGCCGGCCGGACTCGATGCCATTCACAGGGAACTGGTGGGACGAGGCTACGTTCCGCGGTTTCCGGGTGCGCGGAAAGCGCTACGAGACACGCAAACCGGCGTCACCGTTGAATTCATCACCACGGGCGAGTATCCCGGCGACGGCAAACCGAAAGCCGTAGGATTTCCTGATCCGGCCAACGCCGCGGTAACGATCGATGGCGTGCAAGTGATCACGCTCGAAAAGCTCATCGAACTGAAACTCGCATCCGGCTTGACCAACCCTCTGCGTGCTCGTGACCTTGGCGACGTGCACGATCTGATCGATCGTCTCAACCTACCGCTCGAGCTAGCCGAAAAGCTCGATCCATCGGTCCGCAATGCGTACGTGGAGTACTGGCACCTCCACCAAAACCCAATCGGCCCCGACCGCGAGTAACGCTACAGCGCCAACTCCCCGAAGTGCTCCTCGTACCTCGCGCGGAACTCGTCCATCGTGTACGAGTGGCTCGAGCCGCCGAGGTGCTCGAGGGCGTAGGCGGCGGCGACGCTGCCGAGTTGGGCGCTGGTTTGGTAATCGGCGCCGCTGGCCATTCCTTTGAGCAGGCCGCCGCGGTAGGCGTCGCCGACACCCGTAGGGTCAACGATGCGATGCGGCGTCACGGCGCTCACGTCGGTTTGCCCGTCGCGCGTGAAGATCGTGCTGCCGTTTTCGCCGCGGGTGACGATCAGGACTTCGGCCTGCGCGAGAATGTCGTCTTCACTCATGCCCGTCTTCTGGCGCAGGAGCTCGAGCTCGTAGTCGTTGACGATGACCATTCGCGCGCCCACGACGCCGTCGCGCAATTCGTCGCCGCCCATCCGCGTGCACTGCTGGCCCGGATCGAAGATGAACGGGATGCGCAGCGTGCGGCACTCTTCCGCGTACTGAATCATTGCCGCCGGATCATTCGGCGAGATGATCACGAGGCCGGCATCGTTCACCGTCCGAAACGAGAGCTCCGACGCGTTCGCCATCGCGCCGGTGTAGAACGATGCGATCTGGTTGTTGTCGACGTCGGTGCTGCAGAAAAACGACGCCGTGAACTTGTCCGGCACCTGCTTCACGAGCGACGTGTCGACGTTCGCGGCCTCGAGCCAGGCGCGGTAGTCGCCGAAATCCTGCCCGGCGGTGGCCATCAGGTACGGCCGTTCGCCGAGGAGCGCCAGCGTGTAGGCGATGTTCGGCGCGCAGCCGCCGCGGCGCTTGTCCATCGTGTCGACGAGAAAGCTGAGACTCACCCGCTGCATGTGCTCGGGGAGGAAGTGCTCGGTGAACTTGCCGGGAAAGGACATCAGGTAGTCGAACGCGATCGACCCCGTGACGATGATTTTCATTTGACGTACTTTCCAATCAGCGGTGCGAGATGTTGTTTCGTGGTCTCCGGGACCACGGCGGGATCGGTCATGATCGCGTACTGCAGCGCGTTCACGCAGCCGCAGTCACGCTTGCGCGCGGCCACGCGCGGGATCGAGTTGCGAAGAATCGTCTGGGCCATCGTGGCGTTCGCGCGCAGATACGCGAGCACCTGATCGACGCTGACGGCGTCGTGCGCCTCGTGCCAGCAGTCGTAGTCGGTCACGAGGGCCATCGTGGCGTAGCAGATCTCCGCTTCGCGCGCGAGCCGAGCCTCGGTGAGGTTCGTCATGCCGATCACGTCGACCTTCCACGAGCGATACAGCTGCGACTCGGCGCGCGTGGAGAACTGCGGGCCTTCCATGTTCACGTAGACGCCGCCCATGTGCACGGTCGCGCCGGCGTCGCGGCCGACCTCGCCCATCACGAACGAAACCGCGGCGCAGATCGGATCGGCGAACGCGACGTGCGCGACGAGGCCGTTGCCGAAGAACGTGTCCGCGCGATGGCGCGTGCGGTCAATGAACTGATGCGGGAAGACGATGTCGGTCGGCTTGTACTCCTCCTTCATCGAGCCGACCGCGCTCGCGGAGAGGATCGTGTGCACGCCGAGGAGCTTGAAGCCGTAGATGTTCGCGCGATAGTTGACCTCGGTCGGCGTGAAGCGATGGCCGCGCCCGTGACGCGAGAGGAACGCCACGCGCGTGCCGTCGATCTCGCCGATCACGTACGGGTCCGAAGGATCGCCGAATGGTGTCTTCAGCGGACGCTCTTCGAGCACCGTCAGCCCTTCCATCGCGTACAGGCCGGACCCGCCCATGATTCCGATCGGGATGTCGTTCATAGTCTGAAGCTCCTCACCGACTCGTCGATCGCGGCGCCGATGCGCAGCGCCAGCTCCACGGCCGCGAGCCCGTCTTCGCCGGCGACGATCGGGCGCTCGCCCGTTTCGACGCAGTGCAGAAACGCCTCGAGCTCCGCGCGCAGCGGCTCTTTCTTTTCGACGGTCACGCTCGCCGGCTGGATCACGCCGTTCGCGAGCCGGAAGCCCTTCACTTCCTGTTCTTTCGTGTCGACCGAGTAATAGAAATCGCCGCCGAAGAAGCGCTGCTTGCGGATGCGCTCCTGCGAGATGCGGCTGGCGGTGAGATTCGCGACCGCGCCGTTCGCGAGCGCGAGGCGGACGTTGGTGATGTCGACTTTGTCCGTCAGCGCGGGAACGCCGACGGCGCGGATCTCGACGACCTCCTGCCGCATGAGCGAGAGCACGAGGTTGAGATCGTGGATCATCAGGTCGAGCAGCACGTCGATGTCGAGCGAGCGCGGCACGAACACGCCGAGGCGCTCCGCTTCGAAGTAACGCGTTCGGCGAACGAGATCGGCGACGGCGATGATGGCCGGGTTGTAGCGCTCGATGTGACCGACCTGCAGGATGCAGCCGCGCACCTTCGCCAGCTCGATCAGGCGCTTCGCTTCATCGACCGTCGAGGTGATCGGCTTTTCGATGAGCACGTCGACATCCGCTTCGAGCAGCTCCAACGCAACGGCATAATGGGTCGTCGTCGGCGTGGCGACGACGGCGCAGTCGATGTCCTTCGCCAGCGCGGCAACGGATTCATAGCGCTTCAGCTTCAGCGTGCTTTCGATCTCCGCGGCGATGGCATCGTTCGCGTCGACGAATCCCGCCACCGTCACCGACGGGATCTCGGTGAGGATGCGCGCGTGATTCCGGCCCAGGGAGCCGGTCCCGATCACTCCGACATCCGTCACCGAATCACGCCTCGCTTCGATCCGCGCACGAACTCGACGAGATACCGCACCTCGGCGATGTGTCCGAGCTCTGCTTCGATACGCGCCAGCGCATCGGCCGCCTTCAACTTCGAGCGAATGAGAAGGCGATACGCGCGCTGCAGCGCTTCGACCGTCTCCTTCGAAAACCCTTTGCGCTCGAGGCCGATCGTGTTGACGCCGTACGTCTTCGCGGGGCGGTTGCCGACCGTCTTCACGAACGGCAGCACGTCCTGCGTGCAGATCGAGCCGCCGCCGATGAAGGCGTGGTTGCCGACGCGGCAGAACTGATGCACCGCCGAGAACGCGCCGATCGTCGAAAAGTCGCCGACGTCGACGTGGCCCGCGAGCGTGGCGTTGTTCGCGAAGATCGTGTTCGAGCCGACGTGGCAGTCGTGCGCGACGTGCGCGTAGGCCATGAAGAAGTTGCCCGAGCCGATCGTGGTGATGCCGCCGCCGCCGACCGTGCCGCGATTGATGGTCACGAACTCGCGGAAGACATTGTCGTCGCCGATGCGCAGCTCGGTCTTTTCGCCTTTGAACTTCAGGTCCTGCGGCGGCGTGCCGATGGATGCCTGTCCGACGAACTGATTGCGCTCGCCGATCGTGACCGGCCCGTCGATCCGCACGTGCGGACCGATGACCGTGCCGGCCCCGATCTTCACGTCCGCTCCGATTACGGCGTACGGACCGACGATCACGCCGGGCGCGAGCTCGGCGTCAGGGCTGATGATCGCCGTTTCTTTGATGTCGATCGACATTACGGGCGGTCCACCATGACGCTGAGCAGGTCGGCTTCGGCGACGACGGCGTCTCCGACCTTGGCGACGCCGCGCACTTTCACCGTGTTCGCGCGCCGCGCCAGCACTTCGCATTCGAGGATCAGCTGATCGCCGGGGATGACCGGCTTGCGGAAGCGCGCCTTGTCGACGCCCCCGAAGAGGAACAGTTTCTTGTCGCGGTCTTCGATGTCGCGGAGGAAGAGCACCGCCGCGCACTGCGCCATCGCCTCGACGATCAGCACGCCCGGCATCACCGGCGCGCCGGGAAAGTGTCCCTGGAAAAACTGCTCGTTCGCCGACACGTTCTTGATGCCGACGATCCGCTTCTCGTGGATCTCGAGGATGCGGTCGACCAGCAGCATCGGATAGCGATGCGGCAGGAGCTTCATGATCTCGGTGATGTTCATCATGGTTGTTCTCGTTTCCTCGCCGCGCGGCGCATGGCCGCCTCGCGCCGCGCGAACTCGCGGAACGGCACGGCCGGGATGCCCATGACTTTCGCGTCGTCGGGCACGTCCTCCAGCACCGCGCTCTTCGCCGCGACCTGCACGCGATGGCCGATTTTCAGATGTCCCGCGAATCCCGATTGTCCCGCCACCGCGACGTAGTCGCCCAACTCGGTCGAGCCGGCGATGCCGACCTGCGCCACGAGGAAGCAATGCTTTCCGATCTTCACGTTGTGCCCGATCTGCACGAGATTGTCGATCTTCGTCCCCTCGCCGATGACCGTCTCGCCGAGGGCCGCGCGATCGATGGTCGTGCCGGCGCCGATCTCCACGTCGTCTTCGATGCGCACGATGCCGATCTGCGGGATCTTGTGATGCTTGCCGCCCGCGGTTGCGAAGCCGTAGCCGTCGGAGCCGATGACGACGCCGCTGTGCACGATGCAGCGTTTGCCAATCCTGCAGCCGTGATAGATCGAGACCTGCGGATAGATCAGGCAGTCGTCGGCGATCGTGACTCCCGCTTCGATGGTGACGTTCGGGAAGACGGTGACGTTGTCGCCGATGACGACGTAGTCGCCGATCGACGTGAACGCGCCGACGGCGACGTTGCGCCCCAGCTTCGCGGACGAGGCGATGGAGGCATGCGGCGAGATGCCGCGCGGCATCGGCTTCTGATCGAAGAAGCGCGAGAGAACGCGGGACATGGCGAAGTACGGGTTGTCGACGCGGATCCAGTTCGGCGATCCGCCGCCGACGTCGTTGCCGACGAGCACGGCCGACGCGCGCGTGGCTTCGAGCTGCGGCGCGTACTTTGGATTGGCGAGAAAACTCAGCTGACCGTCCGTCGCCTCGGCCAGCGGCGCGACGCCGGTGATCGTGACGTTCTCCGGGCCGTCGTAACGGCCGGAAACGAAGCTCACGATCTCGGAGAGAGGAACGGCGGGCATAAGGCGGGGCGCATTTTATGCGAGAACGCAAAAAGCCTCCCGAAGCCGGGAGGCTTTCAATCGCGCGGCAGCGTGGCGGAGCCGCTTACTTCTTGGCGGCCGCGGCAGCCGGGGCGGCTTCGTTGAAGCGCTTGATCACGGTGTCGGTGATGTCGATCGCGTCCGAGGCGTAGACCAGGCCCGACTCGAACTTGTTGAAGATCGCGGCGATGCCCATCTCCTTGCCGATGGCGTCGATGACGGGCTTGATCTTGCCCTCGAGCGCCTGCAGCTCGCGGTCGCGCGCCTCACCCACCTCGCGGTCGGCGTCCTGCGCGTAGCGCTGCATGGCGATGCGCTTGTCGGCGAGCTGCTTCTGCATCTCGGTGAGCTTGTCCTCGCTCAGCGACATCTTCTTGCTGTTGATGTCGGCGTCGAGCTTGCGAACTTCCTCATCCATGGACTTCGCCTTCTCGACACGGTCGTCCTGGATCTTCTTGAGCTTGTCGTAGGCCGCCTTGCCGGCGGTCGACTGGGTCAGGACTTTCTGTACGTCGATCACCGCCACGCGCGCGGGCGTGTTCTGCGCGAACATCGGCGCCGCGAGAGCGGCCACTGCAACTGAAACCAGGAACTTCTTCATGAGATCTCCTTCAAGTGATGCATCGCGGACCTGCGCGAGCAAATCGTCTTAATCCAAGCTCGTTTAGAACGTATTCCCGATGGTGAACTGGAACGACTCGAATTTCTGGAACGTCGCGTCATCCGGCTCGGGCCGCGGGTTGAACGCATAGATGAACCGCAGCGGGAACTGGAACACCGGGAGGAAAATGCGCAACTCGGCGCCCATGGTGTAGCGCAGTTTCGAAACGTCGAACTTTTCTTTATAGCCGTAGGCGCGGCCGGCGTCCGCCCAGAGGACGACGCGCAGCGGATCGTTCAGCCGGTAGATGTATTCGAAGTTGTAGACGTGGTACTTGTACCCGCCGCGCGGGCGGGGCACGCCGCCGAAGATCTCGTACGGTCCGAGCGTGCCGTACTGGAAGCCGCGCACCGAGAACTCGCCGCCGACGATGAAGCGGTCGCGGTCCTGCACGCAGAGCTGGGTGATGTCCTTCGTCAGCTCTTCGTAGGTGTACGCGCAGTTGTCGCGGAACGGCTTGATGAAGCCGCCCTCGGCGTTGAAGCTGAGCGAGGTCTTGCGCGACAGTTTGAGCATGCGCGTGAGACCGACCGTCGGCTTGAGCATTTCGACGGTGCCGCCGAGCGGTCCGCCCGCGTACGCGGCCGAGAGGCTGATGCGCGAGCCGCGCGTCGGATCGAATGGATGATCGCGCGAGTCGTAGCGATAGGACGGGACGACGCTCGAGGTCGTGAAGTCGAGGATCTGCGCGACGCCGACCGGGATGTTGCCGTTCGGATCGGGCGTCTCGTTCACGTCGTAGCGATAGTGCGACTTGTCGTAGCCGTACAGCATCGAAACGCTGTCGAAGCGGCCGAGGCGATAGCCGTAGGCGACGGTTCCGCCGCGGCCCGTGACTTCGTAGCCAAAGGCGCGCGGGGGCGTCTGCTGCTGGTTGTACAGCGAGATGCCGAGGCTGTTCGGGGTGTCCATGAACCAGGGATCGGCGTAGGAGATGCTGAAGAAGTTCGTGCGGCGTCCGCGCTGGTAGCCGAGGCTGAAGTTCTCGCCTTCGCCGAGGAAGTTGCGCGTCGCGAACTGCGCCTGGATGAAGAAGCCGCCTCCCTCGGAGTAGCCGCCTCCGAACTGGATGTCGTTCTTCCCTTCCTCGATGCCCTTGACCAGGATGTCGACCGTCTTCGAGTCGGGATTCACCTTGAAATCAGGGTTCTCCGTGACCTTGAAGTAGCCCAGCTGGCCGAGCTTGTAGAGACTCTGCTTGAAGGTCTCCATGTCCATGATCTGACCTTCCTCGAGGAAGATCTCACGGCGGAGCACCTTGTCTTTCGTGGTGGTGTTGCCTTCGAACTCGAGACGTCCGAGGCGGAACTGATCGCCTTCGAAGACGTGCATGTGCACGTCGACGACGTTGTTGGGCTTCTTGATGTACTCCGGATCGACGTACGCGTAGATGTAGCCGCGCATGCGGTACGCCTCGCCGAACGCGTCGACGCGGGTCTGAATCGGCTTGCGGCGCAGCGTCTCGCCCTTGTTCAGCGGCCACTGCCCGATGATCTGCTCGTTCGTGAAGACGGTGTTGCCGGAGACGGCGACCTCGCCGAACGTGTAGATGTCGCCTTCCTTGACCGGGATGGTGATCCGCACGCGCTTGCCGACCGTCTTCACCTGCGGATCGCCGAACGCGACGTCCTGGTAGCCGTGGTCCTGATAGAAGTTCTTCACGCGCTCGAGGTCTTCGTCGAGCTTCGACGGCACGTAGAGGTTCTTCTTGCGGATCCAGGTGATGATGTTGTGCTTCTTCACATCCTTCATCTGGCTGCGCAGGCGCCCGTCGGAGAAGCGCTTGTTGCCGACGAAGTCGATGCTCGCGACCTTGGCCTTGATGCCTTCGTTGATGATGAAGACGATCTTCTTCTCGCCCGGCTCGAGCATGTCTTCGGTGATCGTGTCGACCGTGACTCCCTCGAATCCGCCCTCGGTGTACGCGGTCTTGATCGTTTCTCCGGCGCGGCGGACGAGCGTCTGCTCGATGGTGTTGCCGACGTGAAGGTCGATCTTGTCGCGCTCCAGCGCCTCGTTGATCTTCTGATTGTTCAGCTCTTTGTTGCCGCGGAACTCGACGGCGCCGATGCGCGGGCGCTCTTTCACGACCGCGCGGACGATCACGCCTTTGTCGCCGCGGTCGACTTCGATGCGGATGTCATCGAACAGCCCGGTCTGCCAGAGGTTCAGGAAGTTGCGCTGAATGACTCCGGGCTGATACGGCTCGCCGGGGACGATGCCGAGGTAAACGCGGATCGTGTCGCTTGCAACACTTGTGTTACCAACGGCCTCGAAGCGCTCGACGGGCTGCCCGGCGACGTCTCCGACCGGGGCCGTCGACGTTTTCGGAGGGGCCGGAGCGTCGGTGATGCGGCCGCCGGTCGGCGTCTCGAGGATCGTTCCCGGTTTCGGGCGCGGCTTCTCCTGGGTGGTCGGCGGGGGCGGCGCCTGTGCGTACACGGCGGCCGCCAGCAGCGTAGCCGCGAGCGAGATAGGTAGGATTCGAGTCATAAAGTCGTATCGAGACTACGGTTTTGATGTGTGACGCGCGAGCCGGGACAGAGGTCACGCGAGAAAACCGAAAAAGCTGAACACCCGGAAAACGCGGCGCATTCTACACGGATGGTGCAACTTCTACTGATTCTGGCCCTTTGTGGGGGACAGGCGGGATCGCCTGTCCTCCACCCGCGAGCCGGAACGCTCCGGATCGCCGTCACCGGCGACACCGGAAAAGGGACGGACGCCGTCGGCGCAGGCATCCGCCGCGTGCACGCAGAGAAGCCGCTCGACGCGATCGTCCTCGCGGGGGACAACTTCTATCCCTGCGGCGTCACGAGCGAGCACGATCCGCGCTGGAGTCTCGTCCGCGGCGTCACCTCGATCGGCGTGCCGGTCCTCCCCGTCCTCGGCAATCACGACTATTGCGGCAAGGCCGATCCCGACGCGCAGATCCGCGCCACCGGCGTCGTCCCGAACTGGAGCTTTCCCGCGCGGCGGTACGTCGTACGCGCGGGCGTCGCGGACTTTGCGTTCCTCGACACGACAGCATTCCTCCTCAACAAGGGCGATCCACAACTGGCCGAGGCATTTCGATCGTCGACCGCGCCCTGGCGCATCGTCGTCGGACATCATCCCGTGCTCTCGTCCGGCTACCACGGCTACTTCCCGCGCGATGAAGTGAAGCGGATGCGCGAGCTCATTCCGTCGCTGCGCGCGTCGCGCGTCGATCTCTACATCGCCGGCCACGACCATCACGTCGAGTTGATCCGCGAGCGGATGCTGCACCTCATCAGCGGCGCGGGATCGGAGCCCATCCCGCCGGTGAAGCTGCGCCTGCGCACCGTGTTCCCGCCGGAGATCGGCATCGAGCGGGTTGCCTTTGCGGTAGTCGAGATCGACGCGCGCACGATTCGGGTGCGGTTCTATGATGCGAAGGCACGGCCGAAGAGCGACTGGATCGTTGCCAGGCACGGACCCGATTAGGCAGGCTTGATCTGCTCGGGTCTGTTGTCGGCGAGACGATCTCCGAGACCATCCTGGCGACGCTCATCGCGCGCGGAGCTCGGCCCTGAATGTTCCTCGCGGCCGGATCCTTCGTAGCCGAGAACTTCGTCTCCGACGATGGCGTCGATTTTCTGGGTCTGCTCTTCCGTCGCGCCCTGCTCTTCGATTTCGGCCCATTCCGGTGTGGCTCGTTCGTGACTCATGACCGCCGAGGGAGCAAGGAACGATCCACGCCCCGGGTATGCTGCGTGCGATGCGCCGCATCGCCGCACTGCTGTTCCTCGTCGCCGCCGCGTGTCATCGCGAGGAGTCGCGGACGACCTTCGCGAATGCGCCGGTGATTCTCATCTCCATCGACACACTGCGCGCCGATCATCTGCCGCTGTACGGCTACACGAAGCTCGCCACGCCGAACATCGACGCGCTGCGCCGCGACGGCATCCTCTTCGAGAACGCGTATTCGCACTGCCCGATGACGCTGCCGTCGCACGTGTCGATGCTCACGGGTCTTCTTCCGACCGAGCACGAGGTGCGCAACAACCTCGGCTATCGCTTCGACGCCGCGAAGCATCCGACGATCGCCCAGCGGCTCAAGGAGCACGGCTACGCCACCGGCGCCGCGGTGTCGTCGTACGTGCTGCGCGCCGACACGGGTCTCGGAGCGGCGTTCGATTTCTACGACGACGCCATCCCTGTCTCGACGTCCGGCGCCGCCGCGAGCCAGCATCAGCGCCCCGGCTCGGCGACGCTGGCGATCGCGAGGCGCTGGATCGGCGAGCATCAGTCGCAGCCGTTCTTTTTTTTCTTTCACACCTACGAGCCGCACGCGCCGTACGTGCCAAGCTACGACGGCGAGATCGAGACGTCGGACCGGCTCGTCGGCGAGCTGATCGCGTTTCTCAAACAGAGCGGCGTCTACGACCGCGCGCTGATCATCCTCACGTCCGACCACGGCGAAGGGCTGTATGAGCACGGCGAAGACCAGCACGGGATCCTGCTTTATCGCGAGGTGCTGCACGTACCGCTGATCGTGAAGCTGCCGTCGTCCGGGCGCGCGGGCAGCAACATCAAGCAGCCGGCTGCGCTCGCCGATCTCGCGCCGACGGTGCTGCATCTTCTCGACGTCGAAGCGAAGGGCCTGAACCTCGCCGGCGACACGATCCCGCCGCGCCGCATCTACAGCGAGACGTTCTATCCGCGCATTCACCTCGGCTGGAGCGAATTGCGCTCGCTCATCGACGATCGCCATCACTACATTCAATCGCCGCGCTCCGAGCTGTACGACGTCGTGGCCGATCCGCGGGAGAAGAAGGATCTCGCCGCGACGGAGCGCCGCGTCGCGGCATCGATGCGCGGCGACCTCGCGAAGTTCCCGCAAGGCATCCAGGAGCTGCAGAGCATCGATCCCGAAGACGCGGCGAAGCTCGAGGCGCTCGGCTACCTCGGCAGCACCAAATCGGCGAATGAAAACGCGCCGCTGCCGAATCCGCGCGACATGCTCCCGTATCTCGAGCGCATCAAAGCCGGCTTCAAGCTCGCGGACGAACGGCATTACGCGGAGGCGGTCGCGCAGTTCCGCGCGCTCCTCGCACAGAATCCCGGCCTCTTCGACGTGTGGGACAAGCTCGGCGAGGTGCTCCTGGACATGGGGGAGTACGACGAGGCGATCCGCGTCTACCGCGAGGCGATGAGCCGCGCCCAGCGCTTTTCTCCCGAGATGGCGCTGTCCCTCGGCGAGGCGTACCTGAAAGCGAATCAGCCCGCGGAGGCCGAGCGTCACGCGCAACTGGCGATGAAGTCGATTCCGGCGGGCGCACACGCGCTCCTCGCGCGCATCGCGCTCGCGCGCCGCGACTACGCGGCCGCGGAACGGGAAGCGTCGCTGGCGATGTCCGCGCAGACGCCGCAGCCGTCGATGATGTTGCTCGTCGCGGATATCCGCCGCGGCCGCGGCGATCTCGCCGGCGCACTC
>DATFHJ010000241.1:0-3796 GCA_035248585.1 Thermoanaerobaculia bacterium | reverse complement strand
CTGCTCGACGAAGGAGAGAGCGTCGTCGACGTCGATCCCGCCGACTTCGAAGCGACATGGCGCGCGAACGTCCTCGGCCCCTTCATGCTCACCCAACGCCTCGCGCCGCTCCTGCGCGCCAGCAAGCACGCGCGCGTCGTGAACGTCTCGTCCGGCGCCGGACAACTCTCGTCGATGCGCAGCTACGCGCCGTCGTACTCGACTTCGAAAGCCGCGCTGAACGCGATCACGATCCTCTTCGCCAACGCCCTGCGCCGCGACGGCGTGCTCGTGAACTGCGTCGACCCCGGATGGGTGCGCACGGACATGGGCGGCCCCTCCGCCCCGCGCTCGGTCGAAGAAGGCGCGGACACGATCGTGTGGCTGGCCACGCTTCCCGACAACGGACCGACGGGCGGGTTCTTCCATGACCGCAAACCGGTGGCGTGGTGACCGGAACGCCGGCGTCCTCGCCGGCTGGCGCGCAGGCGTCCCGCGCCTGCGTTCTGCGCGAGGCGGCGAGGACGCCGCCTGGCCAGCCGCCGTGACGGCGGCGTTCCGAAGCATCGGCTATGCTCGCGCCATGACCCGTTCCGGTGTGTTGCTCCTCATCGTCCTCTTCACGTTCCCCCTCCTCGCCCGCGAGCTCGTCGGCGGCCTGCCCCGCGCTGCATCCCTCGGCGCGGCATTGCGGCCCGCGGAGGGCGGCGTGGCGATCGAGGCCGTCGGTCCCGGATCGGCGGCGGAGAAGATGGGGCTGCAGCGCGACGACATGGTCGTGTCCGTCGACGGCGCGCCGATCGCCGACGCCGCGGCGCTGGTCGCGGCCATCACGAAGAAACGCGGCGGCGATGCCGTGGCGATCGTCGTTCGCCGCGGCTCTGAAACAGTGACGAAAGAAGGCACGCTCAACGCGGCGCCGCTCGAGAAACAGGCCGCGTACGACATCGAATACGGCAGCGTCGACCAGCGCCGCACCATCGTCACGCGGCCGCGCGGCGCGGGCAGGCATCCCGCGGTGCTGCTGATCGGCGGCATCGGCTGCTATTCGCTCGACGGCATCCTGCGGCCGGCCGAGCCGCGCGAGCCATACGCGAAATTGCTCGACGCCTGGACGCGCGCCGGCTACGTGACGATGCGCGTGGAGAAGAGCGGCATGGGCGACAGCGAAGGACCGCCGTGCGCCGATCCGCGATCGGACTTTGACGCCGAGGTGCGCGGATTCGCGGCGGGAGTGGCGAAGCTCGAGTCGCTGGAGTTTGTCGATCAAAGCAACGTCTTCTTCTTCGCGCACAGCATCGGGCCGCTGGTCGCGGCGCGCATCGCCGCCGAGCATCCGGTGCGCGCGATCGTCGTCGCCGAAACGATCGGCACGAGCTGGCTCGAGTACGACCTCACGAACGTGCGCCGCCAGCTCCTGCTCCTCGGCCTGCCGTACGACGAGGTCGATCGCCGCGTGCGCCGCCACGAACTCTGCGCGCATCGCTTCTACATCGACAAGCAGGCTCCCGACGCGAACTGCGCGCGCGAGGTCGAAGGACCCGCGCCGTGGACGTACATGCAGCAGCTCGGATCGCTCGACCTCGCGCCGCTCTGGAAAAAGATCGACGCGCCGGTGCTGATCTTCTACGGCACCGCGGACTTCGTGACCGACGCCTACCAGAGCCGCTACCTCCGCGACATGATCAACGCCTTCCATCCCGGCCGCGCGACGTACGTCGAGATCGAAGGGATGGAGCACGGCCTCACGATCGGCGAAACATTCGCGCAGCGCCTCAGCGACGAGACGCTGCGCTTCTTCAACACGAATCAGGCGCGGTGAATCTTCGGCGGTACGTACGTGCCGGCGAGGGCCTTGCCCTTCGGTCCGTACACGCGGAACAGCAGGCTGAACGCGCCCTTCGGGCACGGCAGCCAGTTGGGGATGAGCGGCGGCGCGGGCGGATCGGCCGAGACGTAGATCGTCACCGAGCCGTCCTTCTCCGTCACGAGGCCGTGCGTGTAGGACGCGACCACGTATTTATTGAGGACGTTCGGTACCAGCTCGACGGCCTCCGGCGTGTACGCCGTCAGCGACCAGAAGCGCTCGTACTCGGGGAGGTCTTTCTTCGCGAACTTGATCGTGTACGAGAAGCTGCCGCCGTCGAGCGGCAGCCCGCTCGCGTCGACGAACGCGTCGGCGTAATACGCGGCCTTGCGGTCGTTGCCGACCTGGATGTACTCGGTGAGCGCGGCGCGGTCGAGATAGTTCGTGCCCCAATGCCCGATGTTGTCGAAGTGGATCCAGTTCGTCGGGCCGCGATGCGATTGCCAGCGGTTGATGAGCGCCGTCCACGCGGCCTGCGCGCCGAGGATGATATCGGTCATCGGAGCGGAGTCCTCGTTGATGACGTTCTTCGCCTCCGCGAACGCCGCGTCGAACTCGTTCATGAGCGTGCGGTCGTCGTCCGTGATCGGCTGCGTCGACGGCGACGCCATCGCTTCCTGCAGCGTCGTCAGGAATGCTTCCTGCGCGAAGTTGAGACCGGTATCGGCCATCAGCTTCACCGACGGCGCGAAGAACGAGAGCGGCAGCTCGAGCGTCTTTCCGCCGTCGCTGCCCGATTCGTACTCCTCGAGCGTTTGCAGCCGGAGCTCGGCCCGGAACTTGTTCGCGGCGACGAGGTAGTTCTCACCCGTCGACGAGTGCTTGTCGATGCGGATGGCCATCGTCGTGAAGGGATACGGCAGATCGACGCGCGTCGCCTTGCGCGGCAGCTTCCCCTTCCACTCGGGCGCACAGAACGCGTACACGCCGCCCTTCGACGGCGGGTTCTCGGAGAGCTCGGTGGAGAAGATGTTGCCGTACACATCGAGCTGCAGGATCGAATACCTGTTCGGATACTTCGGGATGGTGAGGACCACCGGGCCGTTGGAGACGTCGAGGAACGACTCCGCGTAAATCGTGTCGTCGTTGATGGCGACGACGACCTTGTACTCCGGCCCCATCCCGATCGGCCCGGTCAGGCGATTCGCGATGCTCGCGGGACTCTTCCGGTCACTGTTGGAGCTGTGGATTCGAAACTGGACCCAGGTGAAATACCGCGGATAAAAGCGGACAGTGTAGTCATACGCAAGGTCATAGCCTTCCCGGTTGCTCATTCGATCTCCTTCGATTTTGGACGCTGAAGCGAACGCGACATTTTTCCTCATGGAAGGATGTCGGCGCAACTACCTACGAAGATTTTCGTTGACTCCATACGAAACCTTTCGTAAGCTCCAGCGTACTGACACACGGAGGCAGGTATGGGCGACAAGATTCCTCGACCGACCGATGCGGAGCTGGCGATTCTCAACGTGCTCTGGCAACGCGGGGCCAGCACCGTCCGCGAGGTGCATGACGCGCTCAGCGCGACTCACGACACCGGCTACACCACCGTTCTCAAACTGCTGCAGATCATGACCGACAAAGGTTTGGTCGTTCGTGACGAGTCGCAGCGCGCGCACGTCTACGCGTCGCGCTACAGTGAGCAGCGCACGCAGCGCCAGCTTCTCGGCGATCTGATCGACCGCGCGTTCCGCGGCTCGCCGGCCTCGCTGGTCATGCAGGCGCTGTCCGCCACGCGCGCCAGCGCCGAGGAGCTCACGGCCATTCGTCACCTGCTGGACCAAATGGAAGGAGACGCGAAATGAACGCGATGCAGCTACTGACCGCACCTCTGGCCCAGGCCGTCGGATGGGCTCTGTTGCATCTGCTCTGGCAGGCCACGATCGTCGCCGGCATCCTCGCCGCGGCGCTGGTCCTGCTCAAGCGCCACAGCGCGAACACGCGCTACGC
>DATFHJ010000240.1:0-17786 GCA_035248585.1 Thermoanaerobaculia bacterium | reverse complement strand
TTTCAAATCGTCGTATGCGACGACGTACAGGATCACCGTCGACAGGATCACCACGGAATCGAAGAGCCACCCCACCGGCCGCCCGACGTCGTAGCGGCGCAGCACCATCATGATCAGCTCCCCGAACAAGCCCTGGCCGATGCAGAACGCGATGAGCACGGCGATGCCGGACCAACGGCGCGACAGCGTTCGCGCGCGCCACGAGAATGCGCGGCGATACACCGGAATCGCGGCCGCGGCACAGAGACCGGTGAGGATGAAGACGATCATCAACGCCACCAGATCGCGCCACGTTTTGGAGCGATAGATCAGCCGCATCATGACCATCAGCGTCACCATGTAGAGCCCGAACGCGGACGCGATCACCAGCACCGCGCGGCGCACGTTCGATGTTTCGGGCGGCCGTGCCCTCGCGCGACGGGGACGCGCGCGGGCCGGCGCGGTCAGATGATCGAGCTTGCGCCGCAGCGACCGGCTGAGCCCATGCAGCCGTTCCTCGGCGGCCGCGGCGCTGCGCGTCATGGCCTGCTCGATCTCCGCCAGCTCGCCCGCGACTTCGTCCGGATCGAGCCGCACGCGCATCTCGTCGAGCTGGGCCTGGGCCACACGCCTGGCGATGCGCGCCGACGCCAGCTCGCTGCGGCGCGTGATGCGCCGCTGCCGCGTCATCGACACGACCAGCACGACCAGCGGATAGAGCAGCGCGTCGTACCGCGCGAGATTCACCGCCTGCTGGATCCACAGCACTCGCCCGCCGGTCACGAAAAAAGCGAACGCGTTGAGCACGACCGTGTGCACGCCGAGGACGGCCAGGAATGCGACGACGTGCACGGCGAGCCGCTGCGTGCGGCCGGCCCGGCGGCGATCGAGGAGCCCGGCCACGAACATGATCGGCGGAATGGCGCCGACGATCGACAGCCAGGCGAAGGCCTCGCGAACGAGGAGCGTGGGCGTGATGGCAATGCCGCGCAGGAGACCGCCGGCCACGGTCAGCGCGATCCCGAACAGCATGCCTCCGAAGATGAGGAGCAGCGCCGCGCGGCGAAGATCGGCGCGCTTCATCAAAACGCGCCCAGCACCTTCTCGAGATGCGCGCGATAGTTCGGGCTGAGCCGGTACTTCACGCCGCTCGTGAGCACGACGAGGTACTGGTCCTTCGACTGGCGGCGCAGCTCCGCCACGCGCTCGACGTTGACGAGCACCGACCGCTGGATGCGCACGAGGCCGTGCGCCTGCAGCCGCTGCTCCATCACCGACAATCGCTGGCGGACGAGAAAGCGCTCCGTGCCGCGGAGGATGCGCACGTAATTGCCGACCGCTTCCACGGCGTCGATGTCGGCCGGCTTCACGAAGACGACGCGGTCGCCGGAGCGCACGGCCACGCGCGCGGACGATCCGCCGGCATTCTCGAGCACCTGGCGCATCTTTTCGTCGAAGAGCGTGCGCTGCCGGCCGCTCAGCTGCGTCTCCGCGCGCCGCAGCGCCTCCTCGAGGCGGGCCTGCTCGACCGGCTTGAGGAGATAGTCGAGCGCCTGCACGTCGAACGCGCGCACCGCGTGCTGGTCGTACGCCGTCGTGAAGACGACCAGCGGCAGCGGCTCGCTCTGCACGCACGCGAGCACTTCGAATCCATCCATCGCCGGCAGGGCGATGTCGAGCAGCACGAGATCGGGCTGCAGCGACTCGATCGCGGCGACGGCTTCCGGACCCGTGGCGGCTTCGCCGACGATTTCCGCGCCCGCGCTGACGGCCAATTCGCGGATGCGATTGCGTGCGAGATATTCGTCGTCGACGATCAGCACGCGCATGAGCGGCATCGTACGAGAGCGTGGCGGCCACGACAAGCAACCGGGCCAAATCTCGTCATCGCGGCGCCGGACTTCGCAATCGCCGGGCGGCGGTTCGTCACTATGTCATTGGCGCGTTAGAGCGCCCGTTCGACACTACAGGCATGCCCGAAACTGGCTTCCGCTCCCGTCCGCGATGGCTCGCCGCGATCCTCCACTACATCGACTCCAGTCTGGGCGAGCCGCTCTCCATTCCGGCGCTCGCCGCACACGCAAACATCTCGGCGTCGCACCTCGCCCACGCATTTCCTAAAGTCATGGGCTGCACGGTCGGCGAATACATCCGCATTGCGCGCATCCGCGCCGCGGCCGCCGCACTGCGCGAGTCCGATCTGCGGATTCAGGAAATCGCCTACAGGACCGGCTTCTATGATCAGGCCCATTTCTGCCGGGCCTTCAAAGCCGAGCACGGCGTCACTCCCAGCGATTACCGCTGTCATGATTCGGTTACATCCGCAATGCCGAAACATTCTGATCCAAGCGACTGCGCTTTATGACAAACGGCTTCCCGCGGCGGCGCGGTAAACACTCCTCCACACCCAATGACTGGAGGAGCTCTGATGCTGCAGCCGTCCCGCATTCTGTTTATGGTCTTGCTGCTCAGTGCGCTGGCGTTTCCTGCCGCCGGCGCGAATTCGTGCGCAACACAGAACAGCACCGCGCCTGTCGCGGTGAACGATTACGTCGACTGGCCGGCCGGACCGATTGCCATTCCCGTTCTGCAGAATGACTATGACCCGGACGGACAGCCGCTGAAGATCCTCAGCGTCTCCAGTCCCGGCGCCGCGGGACAGACGCAGATTTCCGCGGATCAGAAATCAATCCTCTTTACGCCGGCAGCCGGCTACAAGAGCGCGCAATTCAGCTACTCCATCGCCGATCAATCGGGCGAATCGTGCAGTACGCCGGGTTGGGTGTACATGCGCGAGCCGGGACCCACCGGAACATTCACCTGGGATTGCAATGGATTCGACTGCGCTTTCCGCGCGTCCATGAGCACGAATGAATGGCTGAAGGATTTCACCTGGCGGTTCATCTGTCCGTCGGGTGCACCGGAATGCAGCTACGTGAAACCAAGGTGGCCCTCGGGGATTCTCGCGACGCTGGCGGTCGAGGGTGTGTGGAGGGTGCAAATGGAGGCCTACTACTACACCGGAAAGGTCGCGCTCTACGAGGCGGCGGTGTTAGTCAGGCCCGCGCCCCAATATCTCAAATTCCGGCGCTTCAATTCATCCGAGGATGGGCTTTACGTGGATCTGGTCATGACCGAGACCAGCGCGGAGATCTTCGACGTCGCCGAAGCCAAGATTTTCTGGGGCGACGGCACGGACTCCGGTTTCTCCCACGTCAGTGGCCTCGTCAGCTCCCACCTCACGCATTCCTATAGCGATCCCGGATTGTACAAAGTGCAGTCCTATCTCAGGAAAAGCACCGGCGAGGATGGCTTCTGGACTGCCGACCAGATTGTCGTCAATGCGCCGCCGGTCGTGCGATTCACGCTCGCGCCCGACCCGGCGAACCCGAACATCATCAAGAAGGACATTACCGGCACCTACGACGACGCCGACGTCGAGCACAGAACCATTATCCCATCCTGGCAATGGGATATGGGCGACGGCTCGAGCCGCACCCATGCCTACCCGAACGTCGATCCCTACACGTACACGAAGCCCGGCACGTTCCTCGTGACCCTGAAACTGACCGACAAGCATGGCGCGTCGGCGCTCGCCACGCACCAGGTCACGATTCCCAATAAGCCGCCGTCCGGCAAGTTCCGGGTCGAGTGCACCGATTTGAAATGCGACCTCGTTGCCTACGATCTCGTCGATGAATTGGGCGTCAAGACGTTCACGTGGAATGTCGGCGGACAAATCATTACGACCACGACTCCGACCTACACTCATACCTTCGCGGCGGCGGGCAAATATCCGATCACGCTGACGCTGTCCGATGGCGAGAAAACCGCGGACGTCAAACGCGTCGCCGAGGTTCGCGCGGCGAGGGCGAATGAAAAGCTCGCGCTGTACATGATCGCGCCGTGCCGGGCGTACGACGCCGGAGCCGACGTGCTTACGGCTGGAACAACGCGCGTCGTTTCGCTGGCGAGTTGCATTCCTGCCGACGCCGTGGCCGCCGAGGTGAACGCGGTCGTGGTTGCGCCGCCGGCGCCGGGCAATCTGACGCTCTGGTCGTCCGCCGATGCGCAGCCGGTGACGAGTAACCTGAATTTCCCGGCCGGATCGACGCGCTCGAATAATGGCGCCGTCCGCGTCGCGAGTCGCACCGTCAACGCCCGTCTCAGCATGGCCGCGGGCACGAGCGCGCGCTTCATCGTCGACGTCGTCGGGTATTACGCGCCCGAGCGCACGGCCGGCAGCGGCGAGACCGGACCGCTCGAATGGTCCCCCGACACGAGTCAAAAGCGCCTGTACAACAGCACGCAGACCGGCGTGAAACTGACCGCCAATAACCCGACGTTCGCCTCGCTCGGATCCGTAATCGTCCCGCAGGCGGTCTTCGCCAATGTGGCGATGGTCGGTTCCACGGCGCCCGGCCATCTCAAGATGTGGGCGGCCGGCACCTCGGAGCCTTCTCAAGCCTCGGTGCTCAATTACGACGCCAACATCAATATCGCCAACGGCGTGCTGACGCGAGTCGCGCCCGGCGCGGTCGCCAACAACACGATGCTGAAGTACATGCCGGCGAATGCGGGCGCGACGAGCGACTACATTCTCGATCTGTACGCGCAATACCGGACGACCACGGAGGACGGCGCGCGTTACGAGGCCATCGCCCCCTGCCGCCTCCTCGATACCCGCGATCCCGCCTATGGAGAGCCGCGCCTCACTGCCGGAGAGATCCGCGCCTTTTACGCGCCCGGAAATTGCGGGATTCCCACCGATCTCTGGTGGGGCGGCGCGCTGCGCGTGAATCTGACGGTCATTACGCCGTCAGGCTCCGGCCATCTCCAAACCATCCCCGAATATTCGACCCCCGAATCGCTCGCCACCTCGATCATGAACTTCACCTCCGGCATCACCATCGCCAACGGTGCGGTCGTGACCGTCAATCCGTCGCGGCATTTCCAGGTGAAAGCCACGGCCGGCGCCGACCTCGTCGTCGACGTCGTCGGCTATTACAGGACCGCGCCGAATTTCTATGTCTTCGATTACGGACTGACGCAATCCTTCAAGATGTCCTACAACTGGGGCGCGGACATGCGCAGCCAGTGGGATTACGGCGACGGCACGGTCGGCGTCGTGGATCCATCCCGCACCCGCTGCCGGACGTTTGAGAATCCCGGCACGTACAGCGTCAAGCTCATTGCCTGGAACATCAAAGATCCGAATACGAAGACCGTCTATGAGCGATCGGTGGTCGTCGCCAACAAGGCGCCGCACGCCCTTCTCAATGGTGGCCAGGAAGGAAAGTACATCACCGCCAACGGCTACTATTCCACGGACGAGCCGCCGCCCGGCGAGTCGATTCCGCCGGTGGGCTGGGGATGCGGACCGGTCGCCACGTACACCGCGCTGACGTACACGTATGACTGGGGAGACGGCACTCCCTTCGGGAGCGGGGTGGAGACCGAGCACACGTACGTCAAGCCCGGCACCTACAAGATGACGCTGACGGCCACCGACCGTTTCGGCGCCCAGGACACCTCTGAAGGCGACGTCGTGATTCCGAATGATCCGCCCACCGCGTCGTTCATCTTCTATTGCAATGGCCTCGACTGCGAATTCGACGCTTCGGGATCGACGGACGACGGCGGCATTACGTCCTATCAATGGAACTTCGGCGTCGTCAACGTCGCGCCCAACATCACCACCGTCCCGAAGACGACTTATCACTTCTCCACGGCCGGGAAATATGTCGTCTCGTTGACGACGAACGACGGCTCATTAGGCTCGGCCGCGGCCAAGCGGACCGTCATCGTGACCGGCACTCCGCCCACAGAGAAGCTGTCGTTCTTCCCGATCGCGCCGTGCCGCGTTTATGACTCGCGAACCGGAACGGCGCTGCCGGGCAATGCCGTGACGGACGTTGCGATTGCGTCGGTTCCGAAGTGTGGCGTTCCGGCCACGGCCAAGGCGGCGGCGCTGAATCTCGTGGCATTACAGCCGACGTCCGCCGGCTATCTGACGGTATGGAGCGGCTCCGGGACGGATCCCGTCACCGCCGCCGTCGTGTTCCCCGCGGGCGTCAACCGCGCGACGCAGGCGAACGTCGCGTTGAGCCCGACCGGCACGATCGCCGTCAAGCCCGGTCTCTCCGGTGCGTCGCCGTCGACGCATCTCGTCGTGGACGTGTATGGATATTACGCGGCCGATGCGTCCGCCGCACCGATCGCGCGCGGGCCGTACAAATACAGGCCGATTGCGCCGTGCCGCGTTTATGACTCGCGGCCGAGTGCGCCGCTCGCCGGCGGCGAGACTCGCTACATCCAGGTCGATCGAACGCTGTGCGGGATGGCCGCCACGGACAGCGCGCTCGCGGCCAACCTGCACATCATCGGCTCCGTCACCGGCGCACATACGACGCTCTTCTCGTCCGCGCTCACCGCACCCGCCGAAGCATCCACTCTTAATGTCGGCGCCGGGGGCACGATTACGAACGGCGCCCTGTCGGAGCTCGGCGGACGTCCCTCCGATGATCTCGGCGTCAAATACGTCGCCGGGAGCTCGACGTCGACCACACACATCGCGCTCGACGCCGTCGGCACGTTCGCGGCCGGCAATACGCTCTCTTATCAGGCCATTACGCCGTGCCGCATTCTCGACACGCGCGTGGCCGACTACGGCGTCGGCCGATTACCGGCCGGCATTACGACACCGGTGCAGATTCAGGGAAATTGCGGCGTCCCGCGCGGGGCAAGGGCGATCGCCGTCCACGCGACGGTCGTCAGCCCCGACGGCGACGGCTATCTGCGGCTCGACCGCCCCGACCGTCCGCTCTTGACGCACACGTCGGTGCTCTTCAAAGCGACCGACCCGTCGATCAGCAATGCCGTGATCGTGGAGCTGTCCGACCAGCCGCGCGACCTCGGCATCACGCCCTCCATTTTCGGCGGAGCGGGACTGCACCTCGTCCTCGACGTCGTCGGCTTCTTCAAGGAATAAGGAGTGATCATGAGCAGAAATGCTTCATTGCGCACGGCCGTCGTCTCGATCGTGATCGCCGTCTTCATCGCAGCGGCGGCGATTGCGAAACAGGAGCAGGTCATGACCCGCGGCTTCGACCGCGACAAACCGTTCCAGGTCAATGACGTCGATTCCATCGACCTCCTGAGCGGTAATCTCATTCTCAGTGTGCCGCTCGGCGGCGAATATCGCTCCAACGGCACGCTGAAATATTCGTTCGCCCTGACGTACAACTCCCATATCTGGGATTATCAGCACATCGAGAGCGGCTCGCTCGGCCGCTACATCGCCCTCGAATACAACGAGCTGGTCGACAATGTCGACAAGATCACGGACGGGGATCTCCCTCCCAACGTCAACGGCGTCGAGAGCTATCCCGCGCCGGTCTTCAATGCGGGCCTAGGGTGGATGGTGTCGCTGGGAGAACTGCGGGACGGCTATACCTACGTCGCGCCCGACGGCTCGTCGCATCGCTTTTACCGGAAATTGACCGGCGACGTGTACGCGCAGGACGCGTTCAATGCCGCGATCGGAACGAAGCTTTATACGCGCGACGGCAGCTACCTGCGCATGACCAAGGTTTCGGCGACCGAGCGTCTGATCGAGTTTCCGGACGGGATTCACAAGATTTTCACGTGCACCATGAGCAACACGGCGGACTGCGACAAGCAGCCCTCGCCCGTCTGGATGCTCGACGAAATCTCCGACCCGTTCGGCAATCTGCTCTATGTCACGCGCTCGCCGCAAAACCGTCCCACGGCCGGCGGCAGCACGTGGACGTGGACCTTCACCGAGGTCAGCAAGAGCGTGCCGCCGTCCGACTCGGATGTGGCAACGTATATTCGCAAGAACGAAAGCTCGCCCACGAACGTCGTGCGCATGCACACGTTCACGTATCTCATTCCCAGCGGAAAAACGTACGAAACGCGGCTCACCAGCGCGGCGGTGGCGGCCAAAGGCGGACCCGCGAACTATACGTTTACGTACAAAGACCGCGATCTCTATCGAGACCGCGGCAGTACATGGGGCGGCAGCGGGCTCAAAGTCCCGTTCAACAGTGCAAACAAGGTCAATATCTCCACGCTCTTGCAGATCACTCTGCCGCTCGGCGCCGGCTCCTGGTTTTTCTCCTATACGGAAACGGCGGCCGACGATCCCGACCTCGGCACGGTGATCTGGAACCCCAACATGACGTTCCGTACCAGCAAGCAGGACGGACATCTGCGCTCCGTCACACTGCCGACCGGCGGCCGTGTCGAATACGACTATGAAGGCCGCAATATCCCGGCCCGCCGCTGCGAAATGAAGCATCAGGGCGTCGCACAATTCAGCCCGCTCGGCGTTTCGAAGCGGCGTGTGTTCGCGGCCGGGAAAAGCACCGCCTCCGGCGAATGGTCGTACTACGCGAGCCGCTATAAATCGGCCGAGCCCACCTCCCCCACGACCTGCAATCAGGTGAAGGAGTTCGTCATCACGACGATCGGGCCGCCGATCAAGAATCCTCCTCCGGGATCCAGCGAGCACCGCACCGTCACGGTCTCCTTTTTCTCCGCTTATCGCGATGACAATGACGACAAGGGAAAGCGCGAGTGGAAGAAGGAAGAGCACGGCCTGCCGTTCACGAAGGAAGTGAGTGACGGCTCCGGTCGATTCCTGTCCGAGCTCACGTATTCGTGCGCCGGCGATGCATTCGACGGCGGAGCCATCGATGCCATGCGCCGCCTCATCGATCACCGCCGCACCACGGGCGAGACCTCGCCGTGCGGCGTGCCGATGCGCATCAAATACGTGCGCTATGACCACAGCGGCCTCGATTGCAGCGACGAGGGAGCGCTCTGCCTGGCCTCGCAGACGCGCATGGCGTCGAGTCGCGAAGTCTACCCGGCCCAAAACGGCGGCGACGTGGAGACGTATCTCGACACGTCCAATAGCGATTTCGACGGACTTGGCCATTACCGCACCGTCACGACCGGCGGAAATCTCTTCAAGACCATCTTTCCCGGCATCGCCGGCAGCGACGAGCGCATCACCTCGACCAATTACAACCCGGGCGTCGTCTACAACGCCTCGAACTACAGCGTGACTCCGTTTCCGGGACGCTGGCTGCTCGGCACTTATGATCGAGTCGACCTCAAGGAGCGCCGCAACGGCAATCTCAATGCGGCATTCAATATCGCCTCGAGCGAATACGAGTTTCTCGCAAATACCGGCTGGCTGCGCCGGGCGCGGCGCTTCTCCAGCACCACCGGCACGCGATCGTCCAACGACGTCGTGACGACGTTCGAGCGCAGCAATGTCAGCGACTTTCTCGTCAAGACGATCGAACGCTCGTACGGCGGCGACTCGGTGTCGCAGAATCAACTGCAGGATCAATCCCTGCCGGCCCTCACGCTCCCCGGCAAGCCCGAGTACGTCATCGAGCGGCGCTCGCAACACGGCTCGCCCCAGCTCGTGCAATACGTCGGCTGCAATCTCGACGAAGTGATTTATCTCGTGGAGAACAACGCCGTCGACGCGGCGTCGGGCCTCATTACATCCTCTACGGCGCAAACCGGCGCGGTGTCGTCCTACGACTATGACGTCCTCGGCCGGATCACGACCTTCACGCCGCAAGGCGAGGCGTCCACGAGCTATCAGTACACGCCCGCAGGCGGCACCAGCGGCCCGAAGGTGACGGTGACGCGCTCCAATGCCACGGATACGCTCTCCGAAAGCATTACGGCCGACGGGTTCGGCCGCGTGGCGCTGCGGAAATCACGCATTCCCGACGACGCCGACGGCTTCTCCTGCAACAACTGCTGGAACTCGCAGGAGACCACGTATTTCGTGGACGGACAGGTGGCGACGTCGTCGGTGGTGCGCGGCGAGAACAAGGATCCGGGCTGGCGCGTGACCTGGTTTTATTACGACGCCCTCGGCCGCAAAGTCCTGGTGCAGACGCCGGACGGCTCGAAGACGACCTATGCGTACTATGGAATGTGGCACGTCGCGGAGAGCGTCCCCACCCTCGGCATCCGCGATTCGTTTTACGACCGCCACGGCCGCCTGATCAAGCTCACCCAGGGCAGCGGGATGCCGTTCCGCTACGAGTACGATTCCTCGGGGCGCCTGTCGCAGACCGTCGCCATCCAGGGCTCGGACAGCAATCGCTCGTTCTTCACCTATGACAACCGCGGCTTCCTCATCCGCGAGTTTCATCCCGAGATCGGCCCGACCGGGATCAAATACGAATACGACTCGCGCGGAAATCCGATCTCGAAACTGCACCCCAACGAGCCCACGACGTACGCGCTGACGATGCTGTACGACGGCGCGGAACGGCTCACCGACGTCATCCGCGGCGACAAGACCATCAAGCACTTCGCCTTTCACCCGACGGGCGTACCAATGGCCGTCGGACAGCTCGCGCTCGCGCAACGCCTCAATATCGTGCCGAAACCCGGCATCACGCAGCTCGATGCGGAGTATTCGATCATCACTCAATACGCGTATCACCCGAGCACGGGACGATTGGCGTCGACGGCCGTCTCCTCGAGCAACGACTTCAGCGCGAAAACGAGTTACACCTGGAATTCCCTCGGCCAGCTGACGACGCTGCGCTATCCCGACCTCTGCCCGGCCGGCAACTGCAGCCGAGTCGTGACCCAGACCTATAAGAACGGATTTCTCCGCGGCGTCGAGGGCTTCGCCTCGCCGATCACCTATTTCCCGAACGGCATGACCCGCAAAGTCGCGCACGCGAATACGACGCACGACGAGACCTTCCTCGCCGATCATGAGATGCCGCGTCCCGCACGGATCGAGTTCCTGCGCTCCAATACGCTCGTCACCTACGAGCGATTCGGCAGCCCGGAAGACCCGATCGTCTACAACGACGCGGGGAATATCACGCGCATCGCGCGCCTCGGCGGCGCCGACACGTTTGGCTATGACAACCTCGGACGCCTGACCGCGGCCACGGTCAACGCGCGCAACCAAACGTACGGCTACGACAGTTACGGCAATCTCACGTCGATCGCCACCGACGGAGCGAGCCGCAACCTGGCCGTCAAGGGCTCACAGAACAATCAGCTCGCGTCCGCCGACTACGATCATGCCGGACACCTGCTCACGATGCCCGATCCCCGGCAAGGCGCATCGGCGACTGCAAAATACACGTTCCTCTGGGACAGCCAGGGGATGATGAAATACCACAGCGCCACGGACATCGGCCGCGTGTTCCTCTATGACGCATTCGACGAGCGCGTCGCCACGATCGACTATACCGCCTCTCCCATGAAGGAGCTCTGGACCGTAAGGGACCAGGGGAACCGCGTCCTCAGCGACTTCGAGCGCATCGGAACCGGCGCCTTTACGCGCAAACGCGATTACATCCACCGCGGTTCGACCGTATTAGCCGTCGTGGAAGGCGATCAGGTCCAACACCTCCACACCGACCATCTCGGCACCCCCCGCCTCGTCACCAACCTCGCCGGAACGGTCGCTCTCCACCGCGATTACTTCCCCTTCGGCGAAGAGCTCGTCGAGCGCGACCAACCCGACCGCCTCGAATTCACCGGCCACGAACGCGACTCCGACGGCACCCTCGCCGCGGGGAGCGATATCGATTACATGCACGCGCGGTATTACGTGCCGGCGTTGGGGCGGTTCTTGTCGGTGGATCCCATAAAGCATAAATCGACGTCGCCGCAATTCTGGAACCGCTATGCCTACGCCCTCAATAACCCGAACCAGTTCGTTGATCCCGACGGTTTGGCCGGCCGTGTCTTCATCTACACCCTTGCACCGGAGCAGTGGACTCCCTCCGGTGCCTATGTATCGCAGGTAGCGATGACCACGGGACGTTCGGTCCAGACCCGGGTCGTGCCGCCGACGGAAGCAGGCAAGTCGGCCATGTTGGAGGAGATCCACTCGACTGTAGGAAAAGAGGATATTTTGATGATCTACGGCCATTCCGGCGCCGCCGGCCCGGGCGGTGGCGGGTATGGCGTCGGCAGTACGAGCGATCTTCACAAGGCCGCGGGCGCGACACCCACGATCAATGGAGATGAACTAGCAACCGCGATCGCCGGCACATCCGCCAGCCTCGTGCTCCTGAATGGATGCAATACGTTTGATATGGGAACCAGGATTGCGCGGGGTGTAGGAACCACGACAGTCACATTCAGCAACTACACCAACAGCACACAAACCCCCGCTGCTGCGTTGACAATGATGTTGGCGTTTACCACCGGCGCAAACCTGCAAGGCGCAGCGGCATTCGCCTCGAGAAATCTGACCTCTGCTTATCCATGGTCTGCGCCGCCCGACGTTCTCGTTTCCACATCCGTGACGCCTAATGCCTGTATCGCGAACGGCTCGTGCGGCGCCGTCACCAACAACGGACAACAATGACACAACCTCACAACGCCGAATCACAATCGACCGCATTTTCAACACATCGAGAAAGGAGGAGTCATGTCCACTAACGAGAGGTTGATGACGTTCGATGAGTTCCGTGCAGGAATGACACCGTTCGGAGAAGTATTGCGGCAGCAACTGGAATTTCTGCGCGATCCGGCGGCGGCCGATGAGGTTCTCCGTCCGGGAGCCATCAGCAAATATTTCTGGGGCGAGGTGTGGAAATCGGAATGACGGAGCCGCTGTCAGGGCCGGCGGAAATTGCGCGAGCCGGCTGGCGTGCGGCGCGACAGCTCGGCAGCGCCGCGGAACGGATCGCGGCGCTGCCCTCCGCGGAAGAAACCGCGCGTGCGGCGTTGCATGCGGCGGCCTCGGAGGTGAGGCTCGTCGCACCATCCGGCGATGACGCGGCGCGCTTCACCGCGATTCGCGAGAAGATCGCGACCACGACGAGCTCGGTCTTCTCTGACTGGATGCACGCGTCCGCGGAAACCTTCCACGATGGCGCCGCCGCGGAGACGATGAACGGCCCCATGGCCGCTCTCATCGAGGGCATCAAGATCGTCGACGACATCCAGGATGACGAAGAGCGGTGCCTTGCCGCCGAAATCGGCCCTGCCCGCGCGTTCGCGATCGCGTTAGGCACGCTCGGCTTCGCGCTCGAGCTCACATCCGAGCTGCCACTCAAAGGGACCGCATGGCGTGCCGCCGCCACTGCCATCGGCCGCGGGCTGCGGGAAACTGCCATCGGGCAGGAGCTCGAGAGCGACGACGACGCCGGGTTTGATGCCTTCTGGAACATGGTCGATCGCAAGACCGGTCCCCTCGTAGCGACGGCGCTCGAACTTGGTTCGCTCGCGGCCGGTGCTGATCCCGCCGCCCCCGCCGCCCTCACCCGCCTGGCCCGTCCGCTCGGCCGGATTCTGCAGATCGGTGACGACTGCAATGACGCCCTCGGGGCGCATGCTTCCGACTGGCGCTCGCCGCAACGCAATCTGGTTCTGCGCTACACACTCTCCGGCCCCAACGCCGGGGAGCTCACGGCTCTGCTGCGCGACGCCGCGAATGTCGAAGCTCTGCATGCCGCGAAGCGCCTGCTCTTACGCGACGGAGCCCTCGCCTACGCCATCCACGCGCAACTGGTGACGGTCGCCGACTTGCTGGAGGCCGTCGATGCGCTCTCGCTTCCCAACCCGGCGCCGTTCCTCCACATCGTCGAACAGCAACGCCTCGAATGCGAAGGTCTCCTCACCCTGACAGGCGTCGATCCGGAACTGAGCCGGTCACTCTTCACTGCACCCGCATCACCGAATCCCCCGTCCCGTTGTCCGTCGTAATGACGAATGGGACGATCGAGCCGCTGCCGCTGATGATTTCGAGCTCGAGCGTCAGGTCGTGCAAGTCGCCGAACAGGGTGTCGCGGTTGTCGGGGATGAAGGAGCGGAGGAGCTCGGGGAGGACGACTTGCTGGCGAGGAGCGAGGTCGAACGTTCGGGTGGTGGTGGCGGTGACGAGGGCGTGGGCTTCGTCGACGAAGATGCGCGCACGCACCCGCACCGCGGCGCCGCTGGTTTCGGTGAGGCCGTAGGTCGTGCGGAACGTGCCGGGAGTGGCGGCGTTGACGGTCGTCGAGGTCGAGTCTTCGAGACCGGAGAAGATCTGGGATTGGCCGAGGCGGAGGCCGGCGGTGGCGGAGAGCACGGGGATTGCCGTGCCGACGCTGCCGCCGGTGGCGGTGGCGAGGCTGCGCGCGGTCACGGCGACCTCGCCTTTCAGCGGCTCGACGACGAGATGCGCGGTCGGCGTCGACGCCGTCGCGCCGGCGCTCGACACGACCACGGTCTTCTTCGCGCCGACCGTCACTTCCCGCTCGCTCACATTGCCCGACGTATCGATGAGCTGCAGCTTGGCCTTCGCCTCGGAGGTCCCCGGATTGAACAGCACGACGTCCGTGCGCGGCGCGGGCTTCGTGGCGTGGCCCACGGCACGGCGCCTTCCTCCCCCGCCGCCGCTCGCTCCGTTGATGAACGGCACGCGCACCGCGTCGGTGCGGTTGAAGCGATTGGCCGCGCTCCAATCGACGATGCTCCAGAGATCGCCGCTCGGATCATTCGCACGCGCGTACGCGAGCATCGTCGGACTCGCGCTCGTCACGATCGCCGAGACCGCGCCGGCGGGAACGATGTCGCGCAACTCGAGGAGACCACCCGGCGGCACGTCGCGCGTGACCGGCGCGAAGGCGGTGCCGTTCGCATCATAGAAATCGATGGTGATGGGCGACGCGCCGCTTTGCACGACGATGTCGCCGGGACGCGTGAGTCCCGCGAGGTGGACGCGCTGCGTCACGCGGTCGCCGCGGAACACGGGAAGGTTGCCGCTCATCGTGCCGCCGCTGGGCGTCACGGCCGTCACCTTCGCGTCCGCGCCGAGGCTCTGCCACTTCGTGCTGCGCACCTGCACGGTGCCGGCGGCATTCGTCGCGCCGAAGATGTTCACGACGTTCACGAAGCTCGCTGCCTGCGACGCCGCGAGCGGCAGCAATGAGGCGATGCTCGTGGCGAGGCCGCTCGTGAAGTAGAGCTTCAGATCGCCGATCGGAGCTCCCGTGGCGGCGTTGAGGATGGTGACGTCGGAGCGGACGTTGTTGCGATTGGCGACGCCGGGGATGAACAGCGGAATTTCGCCGAATGCGAGCGGCGGCACGGAGCCGGCGGTGATCGGCGGCTTCGTCACGTCGACGACGCTCACTTTGCTGACGGAGACGCCGGGCGTTGAGGCTCCGAGCTCACGCAGGACAGGCAGGAGTGCCTGTCCTCCACTGCTGGCGCCGTCGACGTAGACGAGACTGAGGTTCGCGACGAGCGCGCCTTCCGCGGAGGGACGGCGCGAGCGGATGACGCGGAAGTTGACGGTGCCGACCGAGCCGGGCTCGATCGAGATCGGCTGCGGATTCGGCACGACCCACGGTTGATCGGAGACGACGATGCCGGTCAGCATCGCGGTGCCGGCGTTGCGGAACTGCACGCTGCCGACGGACTCGAGTCCGCGCTCGCCGAAGACTTCGACGCGCGTCGTGAGCGGCTGGGCGATGACGGTTCCGGACGGGCGGGCGACGGCGAGGAGCGGGACGTCGACCGCAATCTCGGCGCCATCGCCGCGCACGATCACTCTTCCCCAATACGAGCCGACCGGCTGCGGGCGCGACTTGATCGTGACGACACGGCTCGCGCCGCCGGCGAGCTGGAACTGTTCCGGCTCGACGGTGAAGAAATCGCCCTCGCGCTCGAGCGTGAGCGACGTCGCGGCGTCACCGAAGTTGGTGAGCGTGAAGCTGTCGTCGCTGACCGGCTGGCCATCGATGCGCACCAATCCTTCGGGCGCCGCCGTGACGACGACATCCGCCGGCGCGTTGACGCGCTGCGTCGTCGCCGCCTGCACCGCCGGCGAGAGATCGCTGACCAGGAGGTTCTTCTGCTGGTCGTGCGGGTGCGTCACCGTCGAGACGCGGAAGGTGTACGGCTGCGAGGGCTGCAGCCCGCGGACGGTGATGGTGTTGGTGTCTTTCGTATTCGTTGTCGCGATCACCGCCGGCAAGTCGCCGGCCGGCAGAGAGGCGATCACTTGATATCCGCCGCTGTCGTAATTGTACGCGATCGGCGTCCAGGTCAGCGTCGCGCTGCGGTCCGTCATCTGCGACACCTGCACGTTCGACGGCATCACCGTCTGCGTGGCCTCGAAGTCCTCGCCCATCTTCTCGTTGACGAACGCGCGCACGCTCGCGTCGCTGGTGAACAGCAGGTTGTAGCCGACCTGCAGGTTCCCGGTGGTGAGCGTGGTGAGGTTCCTGATCTCGCCCGGGATCGGGCCGCGCAGCGCGTTCGAGTGGAGGTAGAGCGCCTGGAGGTTCGTGAGCTGGCCGAGCTCGCGGGGAATCGTGCCGGTGAAGCGATTGCTCGCCAGGAAGAGCGCGTACAGCTCCTTCAGCGCACCGAGCTCCGGCGGGATCGCGCCTTCGAGCTGGTTGTCGTTGAAGTCGATGTACCAGGCCTTCGTCCAGTTGCCGATCTCGCGCGGCAACGGGCCGCTGAAGTTGTTGCCGCCGAACTGCGCGTTGACGAGGCTCGTGAGTCCGCCGATGCTCGCCGGGATCGGCCCGCTCAGGAAGTTGCGCGAGACGTAGAAGTCGCGCAGCTTCGAGAGCCGCGAAAAGTCAGGGAGTGGACCTGTCAGCTCGTTGTCGTTGAGATCCGTGTACTCCAGCTTCTCGAGCGCCGCGAAGCCGGCGGGAATCGGACCGCCGATGCGGTTCGAGCCGAGGTCGAACGACGTCAGCTCTTTCAGGTCGCCGATGCCGTCGGGGATCGTGCCGGTGAGCACGTTGCTATTGAGGCCGATGCTGTAGAGGCCCGTCAGGTTGCGGAGGCCGGCGGGGATGCTGCCGGTGATGCGATTGGCGTAGAGATCGAGCACCACGAGCTTCGTGAGCTTCGGCAGATCGGCGAGCGTGCCGTCGAGCTGATTGCCGGGCAGCACCAGTTTCTCGAGCTTCGCGAGATCGTAGATGCGCGAAGGAATCGTGCCGGTGAGCTGGGCGTCGCCGATCTCGAGCACGCGCAGCGATGCGAGATCGCCGAGCTCCGGCGGGATCGTGCCGCCGAGGGCGTTGTTCCCGAGCTCGAGCTCCTCGAGATTGCGCAGTTTGCCGAGCTGCGGCGGGATGCCGCCGGTGAGCTGGTTGTAATTCAGCTGCAGCGAGAGTAGCGAATCGATGTTTCCAAGCTCCGGCGGGATCGCGCCGGTGAGCTGGTTGAGGGCGAGGCTGAGGATCTGGAGCTTATGCAGCGACGCGAAGTCTTTCGGGATCGCGCCGGTCAGGCGATTGTTGGCGATGGAGACCCGCGTCGCGTTCGCGAGATTGCCGACCGTGGAGGGGATCGCGCCGGTGATGACGTTCGTGGAAAGGTCGATGTCGATCAGCGCCGACATCCCGCCGACGCCCTCTGGCAGCGGGCCTTCCAGCTTGTTTTCGTTCAGGCCGACGTATTCGACGTTTTTCAGATTGCCGATTTCGTCGGGGATGCGACCGGTGAGCTCGTTGTAGGAGAGATAGAGCGACTGCAATTCCGTGAGCTGTCCGAGCTCGCGCGGGATCGCGCCGCTGAGGTGATTTTCGGAGAGATTCAGCACGCGCAGTTTCGTGAGCGCGCCGATCGACGGCGGGAGCGTTCCTTTGAGGTTGTTGAACGTCAGCTCGATGCCGGCGATGTTCGAGCCGCCGTCGTCGCACGAGACGCCGTACCAATCGCACTCCGTCCCCGGCGCGCCGAGCCAGTTGAGCTTCCCGACCCACTCCTGGCCGTTCGTCGACTGATAGAGGGCGACGAGCGCGTCGCGT
>DATFHJ010000239.1:0-8652 GCA_035248585.1 Thermoanaerobaculia bacterium | reverse complement strand
CAGCTCGATGTCCGCGCCGAGCGTCACCGACGCTTCCACGCGCTGATTCGGCGCGCCGGCGGGGATCAGCAGTTTCGTGTTCGCGATGATGTCGTAGCGCAGCACCTTCTTCACCTGCGACTTCGCGAAGTAGAGGCCGATTTCCGTGCGGTCGACGCCGACCTTGCCGAAGTGCGGGTGATAGTGCACCTGCATCAGCACGCGCGCGCCCTTCGGCATCTCCACCGCCGTCCCTTCCTGCAGCGGCGTCGGCCGGCCGCCGGGGCTCCACGCGCCGATGATCTCCTCGGTGTCGATGAGCGGGCCGCCGAAGCACGTGTAGCCGCTGCCGTCCTTGTCCAACTGCGCGCTCGCGCCGGTGCGATCGAGATACGGCACGATGTGATGCACGGTCGTGCGGTCGCCCGGCCGGAAGTCGACCGTCGAGATCCAGAGGTCATTGTTCGCCGGCACCGGAATCGAGAAGCAGCGGTATTCGTCGCGGTAGGCCGGCGGCGTAAAGTCCTTCGTCATTCCGATCACGAGGTCCGGCTGGCCCAGCACCCAGTCGCCCTTCGGCTCCGGCGCCGGCGGCAGCTCTTCCGGCCGCCCCTCCGGCGCGCCGGCGTCGGCCCATTGCGCGAGCAGATCGATCTCCCGCTGCGACAGCCGCCGCGCGCCGGCGAAATCGCCCACGCCTTCGGCCGGCTTCCACGGCGGCATCTTCCGCAGATGCGTCATCAGCTTGATCTGCGGCGCCATCGCCGCCGCCTCGCGGTACGTCATCAGTGAGAACGGCGCGATGTCTCCCGGCCGGTGGCAGCCCTGGCAATGCTCCTGGAGAATGCGCACCACTTCCTTGTTGTACGTCACCGGCCCGGGCGACGTCGACGAGCGCCGCTTCGCCGCCGCGAACGTGAACAGCATCACCGTGAGAAACAGAATCGCTTTGCGCATTGGTGTCTCCGATCAGAATTGCCACGAAACCCCGAACGACGGCACGACGCCCACCACCGGATCGTCGATTCGCTTGGTGGTGAACGTGCCGTCGCTTTGCACCTCGACCAGGAAGCCGTTCACCGTGCTGGCATTGGCCTGGTTGAGCGCGTTGAAGACATCGACGAACAGCGTGAACGTGCCGACGCGGCGCGAGACGCGGAAGTCGACGCGTTTGTACGCGGGCAGCCGCTCCGAGCGCAGCGGACCGAGTGCGGCGCGCAGCTGATTGCCCTGCGCGACGACCACGATCGGCGTCGACGGCCAGCCGCTGTGCCACGTCGCGGCGACGTTGAAGTTCCAGTGCTCGGCGACCGTGTAGTTCGCCGAGAACGTGACCGCGTTCCGCTGATCCCACGCCCGCGGCACCTTGCGTCCGTCGATCTCGTCCGTCACCGTCGCATGCGTGAAGTTGATCCAGCCGCTGAACGGGCCGGGCGAGTCGTGGCGCAGCAGCACCTCGACGCCGCGCGCGGTCGAGCGCTCCGGCGCCACGCGCACGCGATCGTCGCGCAGCTCCTGGAAGGCAATGATGCGGTCGAAGAGGTTCTCGAACCGCGGCCGCGGATGGGTGAAGACCTTGTCGTAGGCCTCGATGCGCGCGGTGAGCGTGCGCCCGAGGTGATGATCGATCCCGATCACGCGATGCTCGGCGCGCTGCGCGGGAAAGAACTGATTCACGCCGTCGTCCACCTGCAGCTCGTACACGCCCTGCGGCTGATAGAACCAGCCCCACGCCGCGCGCAGCGTCGTCGAGGGCGCGAGCATCCAGGCCCCGTTCACGCGCGGGGAAAAGTGCCCGCCGTCCGGCGTGTGGCTTTCCGTTTCCCAGCGCGCGCCCGTTTCGAGAATCACGCGATCCGCGACCTTGAAGCGATCCGACGCGTACACCGCGACGTCGGTCGACGTCACGCCGAGGTGCGCGTGATTGGAAATGACTCGCGGCGCCGAGCCGGCAGCGAGCAGCGATCCCTCGATCACCGCCTCGCCGTCGTAGTCGTAGCGCGCCTTCGCCCGCTTCACCGTGAAGCCGCCTTTGATCAGGTTGCGCGCCGAAACGTCGAAGGACGTGTCGTTCTTCACGCCGGCGAAGTCGAAGTCGCGGCGGTCGTCCACGCGTCCGAATTGAACGACGTCGAGATACGCTCCGTGGCGGTTGCGGCCGGACGAGCCGTACTGCACGACGTTCTGCAGGAGCAGTCCGTCGCGCGGCGTGCTGCGGAGGTTCAGCCAGGCGTACGTGTCGTAGTACGTCGCCTTGATGTCGTCGGTGCTCGACTCCTCCAGGCGCAGGATGTCGCGCGACGCAAAGACGTGCGCGGAGAGGACGTGCTTCTCGCTGAGCGTCCACTGCAGCTTGCCGATGAGATCGTAGTAGCGCGGATCGACGTCGTTCGTCGAGTCGACCAGCTCCAGCAGTTCGTGCAGGTAGCCGCGCCGGATCGACAGCAGCCACTGCCCCCGCCCGTCCGCCATCGTTCCCTGCGAGAGCGCGTTCAGGTTGAGCAGGCTCACGCCGATCTGGGTCTTCGTCTCCGACGGGGCGAGCGAGGCGATGTCGATCACGCCGCTCATCCGCCCGCCGTACTCCGCCGGGAACCCTCCCGTCAGGATGTCCACCGACCCGATGGCCTCGGCGTCGATGCTCGAGAACGCGCGGATGAGGTCCTTGACGTGAAACGGGTCGTAGATCTCCGCGCCGTCGAGGAGGATCACCGCCTCGTCTTCCTCGCCGCCGCGGATGTTGAAGCGCGCCGTGAGATCGTCCGACGCCGCGCCGGGGATGCGGCGGATCGCGCGGTAGAAATCGTCGGAGATGTGCGGCACGCGGCGGACGTCTTCGCGGCTCAGGAACTGCCGTTGCTCCGGCTCTTCGCCGAGGAGCTCGAAGCGGCTCGGCGTGACGACGATTTGTGCGAGCGTCTTCGGCATCAGTGGTTCAGGTGCCTGCGGTTGCGCTTTCGCCTTGACGATCAGCAGCGTTCCGCGCGGCCCGTTCTCCGTGGTGAGGCCGTGCTCGCGCAGCAGCTCGTCGAGCACGCGCCGCGGCTCGGTCGCACGCGGCTCGCTCTTCACGACCATGTCCCGCGTCACCACGTCTTCGCTGTACACGAGGCGGAGCCCTTTCGATTCGAGATCGCGCAGCGCCTCGACGAGCGGATGACCGGCGTACAGCATGAGGAGGAGGGCGATCATCGGCGCCGCCTCACGACGAGCGTGTCGTTCTTGATCTGGTACGCGGCCGACGTCGCCGCCGTTGCCGCGGCGAGCGCCTCATCCGGCGTGAACTCCACGCTGCCGTGCAGCCTCACGTTTCCATCGACGCCCTGCAGCTCGACGCGCAGCCCCTTCTCGCGCGCCACGCGCGTGAGCGCATCGCGCAGCGTGAGCCCTTCGAGGCGCAACGGCGGCGCGGCGTCTTCGATCCACTTCCATTCGACGCCGCTGACCGCGATCGCGTTCTTCCTTACTGAACTGCCGTCCGCGACCAGCTCCATCGCGGCGTCCGCAACATGGGTCTGATTCCCACGCCGCAGATCGACGCGTCCCTCACGCACGCGGATGCGCAGCGAGTCTTCGTCGAGGCGCACTTCGAATTGCGTTCCGATGTCGCGGATCTCGCCGAAGCGGGTTTTGATGTGGCGACCGCTGCCCTCAGCGGTCGCGGTGCCGCTGAGGGCAGCGGCACCCACATTGGAGTCGAAATACACCACGCCTCGCTCCAGCGTGGCCGTGCGTGCATTCAACTGCACGCGCGTTCCTTCGCCGAAGCGCAGCGTCGCACCGTTCCAGTCGAGCGACAGCGTGCTGCCGGTGAGCGTTTCCACCCACGTCGATTCGTTGATGGTTGTGCCGAGGACAGGCATCGTGTTGCCGTGAACCGCCTGCACCGTTGCCACGACGGCCGCGGGCAGGGGCGTGGGCGTCTTATTCGCGCGCGGCACGAACAGGATCATCGCGATGACCGCCGCCGCCGCGACCGCCAGCCACGTCACGCCCGAGCGCCGCTTGCTCGCGCTTCGCTTCCACTCCGCATGCACCGCTTCGCGCACACGCGCCGTCCGCTCGTCGCTGATGCGCGGACGCGGACCGGCGAGGCGCAGCAGCTCCGCGATCTGATCTTCGTTGTCTTCTTTCATGCCTGTGCTCCCTGCACCGCGCTGAACGCGTCGCGGAATGCGACGCGCGCCCGCGCCAGCAGCGACTCCGCGGCCTTCGTCGCCACGCCCAACCGCTCGCCGATCTCGGCGACCGAAAGTCCTTCGATGTACTTCCACTCCAGCGCGTCGCCGTAGCGGTTCGGCAGCCGGTCGAGCACCACCTGCACGAGCCGCGCGGTTTCTTTCTGCTGCACCGCGTCGAGCGAATCGAGCGCCGCGCGCACCTCCGGCAGATCCTCCACCAGCTCCACCATCGGCGGCACCCTCCTTTGTTTCTCGAACCAGTCGTGAATCTCGTGCCGGCAGATGGTGCAGAGCCACGTCAGCAGCGACGCCTCGCCGCGATACGTCGCCAGCTTCCGCACCGCCCGGCACAGCGCCAGCTGCACCACGTCTTCCGCGACGTCGGCGTCCCCGCCGACCCGCGGCAGCGAGAACCGGTACAACGGACCGAAGTTGGCTTCGAAGAACTCCTCGAACGCCCTCTCATCGCCGCGCACCATCCGCTGGACCAGGAATCGTTCGTCCATTGCCCCGTTAGACGGCATCCGGAGGAGGAATCATTCGCGCGCGCAGTTCGCCGACCGTTTTCTCGAGCAGCGCCTCGTCGAACGTCTCGCGGTAGAGATTGCGGCTGCGCCGCCCGCGCTGCCACGCCCGCCAGGTGAGGCGCGGGCAGAGCAAGACACCGATCGACACCGCGCCGAGGTTCAGCACCCACGCCGGCCAGTGATCCGCGCAGCCGGACGCGAGCTCCCACGCGCCGATCTCCGCCTCGCCGCGCCACGTCGTGTCGTATTCGGTGAGGACGTGATGCAGGTCGTGCAGCTTCACCGACCGCACCCGCGCCTCGATGTTCGGAAAGCCGAACGTGAACGGCCCGGCCTTCAGCTTCACCCACTTCTCGGCGTAACCGCCGTCCTTGAAGCCGTTGGCGTCGAAATAAAGCTGGCGCGCGGCCCGGAGCGTCAGGTTGGGGTCGTACCGCACGGTGCGTACATCGTACAATCACCCTCTTCGCGATGGCCTCCGTCGGCAAAGACATTCCGCACGATTCGGCCCGTGGTCACGTGACCGGCGAGTCGATGTACGTCGACGACCTGCCGCCTCTCTTCGGCGAGCTCGTGGTCGACTTCGTCTGGTGTCCTTACGCGCACGCGCGCATCGTCTCGCTCGACGTGAGCGAGGCGAAGAAGCTCGCGCACGTCTATACGCACGAAGACCTGCATCACAACCGCCTCGGTCCGATCGTCGCCGATGAGCCGCTGCTCGTGGACGACGGGATCTGCACGTTCCGCGGCCAGCCGATCGTCGTCGTTGCCGCCGAGACCCGCGAGGCGGTGAACGCCGCCAAGCGCGCCGTCAAAATCGAGTTCGAAGAGCTGAAGCCGATCTTCGAGATCGACGACGCCATCGCCGCGCAGAGCTTCATCGGCGAGACGCGCTACATCCGCCGCGGCGATGCCGACGCCGCGCTCGCCTCCGCCGAGCATGTCCTCGAAGGCGAGTTCCGCAACCTCGGCCAGGATCATTTCTATCTCGAATCGCAGGCCGCGATCGTCCAGCCGGGCGAGCACGGCGCGATGCACGTGCTGTCCTCGACCCAGCATCCGACCGAGGTGCAGGAAGTGATCGCGCATCTCCTCGGATTGCAGATGAATCAGGTCGTCGTCACGACGAAACGGATGGGCGGCGCATTTGGCGGCAAGGAAGCGCAGGCCACGCATCCCGCGGCCATGGCCGCGCTCGTGTCGCAGAAAACGAAGCGCCCCACGCGCATCGTCTACGACAAAGACACCGACATGCACGTGACCGGCAAGCGTCACGCGTTTCAGAATCGCTATCGCGTCGGCTTCACGCGCAGCGGCGAGATCGTCGGGCTGAAGATCGACTTCTTCTCCGACGGCGGCGCGTACGCCGATCTCTCGCCGGCCGTCATGGCCCGGGCCATGACCCACGCGGAGAACGCGTACTACATCGCCAACATCGACATCCGCGGCACGGTCTGCCGCACGAACATGCCTCCGAACACCGCCTTCCGCGGCTTCGGCGGACCGCAGGGCGTGGCGACGATGGAGAACATCATCGAAGAGATCGCCGCGTTCCTGAAGAAAGACGCACTCGACGTGCGCCGCGTGAACTGCTACGGCGTCGAGACGCGCAACACCACGCCCTATGAAGAGGTGGTTCCGAACAACACGCTGCCGCGGCTCTTCACCGAGCTGCCCGAGCGCTGCGACTACCGCGCGCGCGTCGAGGCGGTGCGCGCGTTCAACGCGTCGTCGCAGACGCAGCTCAAAGGCATCTCGATTTCCGCGGTGAAGTTCGGCATCTCCTTCAACACGAAGTTCCTCAACCAGGCCAACGCGCTGGTGAACGTCTACCTCGACGGGAGCGTGCAGGTCTCGACCGGCGCGACAGAGATGGGGCAGGGCGTGAACACGAAGATCGGCCAGCTCGTGGCCGATGAGCTGCGCATCCCCGTCGAGCGGGTGACGGTAATGATCACGTCGACGGAGAAGAACAACAACACGTCGGCCAGCGCCGCCTCGAGCGCGGCGGATCTCAACGGCAGCGCCGCGGTCGACGCCGCGCGCAAGATCCGCTTCCGTCTCGACGAGCTGGAAGCGCACCTCGGCAAGCAGGATTCGTGGGAGCTGCTGATCAAGCTCGCGTACCACGAGCGCGTCGCCCTCGGCGAGCGCGGGTTTTACGCCACGCCGCGCCTCGACTGGGACTGGACCAGCGGCCGCGGCACGCCGTTCCTCTACTTCACGATGGGCGTGGCCTGTTCGGAAGTGCTGATCGACCGCTTCACGGGCGACCTGAAAGTGCTGCGCAGCGACGTGCTGATGGACATCGGCAAGCCGATCAATCCCGGCATCGACCGCGGCCAGCTCGTCGGCGCGTTCATTCAGGGAATGGGCTGGGTCACGACCGAGGAGTTGCGGTACGACGAGAAGGGCGTGCTGCTCTCGCACTCGCCGACGACGTACAAGATCCCGAACATCAACGACGTCCCCGAGGTCTTCAACATGGATTGGATCGACGTCGAAAATCCGATCAACGTCCGCGGCAGCAAAGCCGTCGGCGAGCCGCCGCTGCTGATGGCGATCTCGATCTGGTGCGCGGTGAAGAACGCGCTGCAGTACTGCGCGAACGGAGACATCGCGCGGCTGCGGCTGCCAGCGACGAACGAGGAGATCCTTTCGCGATTGACGCAGTACTCGCGAAAGGCGGCCGCCGTAGGATGAACGCAGAACGCAGAGCGCAGAACGTAGAATTGAGAGTCTTTTCTGGTTTCTTCATTCTGCGCTCTGCGTTCTGCGTTCAAAGCTTATGAATTACGTCGTACAAGAATGGCTCAACCTCGCCTTCCGCTGGACACACGTCTTCGCCGGCATCATGTGGGTCGGCGCGACCTACTACTTCACCTGGCTCGACCGCCGCTTTCACACCACCGATCCCGATCAGGTGTGGATGGTTCACAGCGGCGGGTTCTACGTCGTCAACAAGACGAAGAAGCCGTCGCCCGACCACACGCTGCACTGGTTCAAGTGGGAGGCGGCGATCACGTGGCTCAGCGGCGTGCTGCTGCTGATTCTCGTCTACTACCTCGGCGGCCTTCTTGTCTCCGAACAGAACTTCACGACTGCCCTGATCTGGGGCATCGGCACCATCCTCGTCGGTTGGAAGCTCTATGACCTGCTCTGGCTCTCGCCGCTGCCCGAGCCGCTGCTGATCGTCCTCTCCTACGCCGCGATCGTGGGGCTGGCGTGGTGGCTGCCGCACGTGATGAGCCCCCGCGCGGCGTACATGCACATCGGCGCGCTGATGGGAACGGCGATGGCCGCGAACGTGTGGGAGCGCATCATTCCCGCGCAGAAGAAGATGGTGGCCGACGTCGCGGCGGGCCGCGAGCCCGATCCGAAGCTCGCCGACCGCGCGAAGTTCCGCTCGAAGCACAACACGTACATCGTGTGGCCCGTCGTCTTCATCATGCTCAACGCCCACTTCCCGACTGTCACGAACGGATATGACTGGAAGATGCTCGCGATCTTCGTCCTGGTGGGCTGGGGCATCGCGCACGTGATTCGAAAACATTGATGACGCTCAGCGAAAAAGAAATCGAAACGCTCTCCAAGCCGCTGCAGGACGCGCTCGTGCCGTTCATGCGCCGCTTCCCCGGCTCGGCCGGCGAGCGCCAGCCCGTGCACACGGTGTACGGCGGCGCGCAGCTGTTCAAGTCCGACACAACGCGGAAGCTCGGCGAGAAGGCGATGAGCATCCTCGACGAGCAGGGCGTCGATCCATTCACGTTCGCGCGCGTCATCGACGTCGCGGACGTGCACGCGGAAAGAATCTGGCAGCGCGTCGTCGAGAAAATCGCGCGCGAGCCGGTCGAAGACTTCCGCATCGACTTCGAAGACGGCTACGGCAATCGCCCCGACGACGAAGAAGACGGCCACGCTGCTTCCGCCGCCGCCGAGGTGGTGAAGGGATTCAAAGAGGGAAC
>DATFHJ010000238.1:0-9771 GCA_035248585.1 Thermoanaerobaculia bacterium | reverse complement strand
GAGAACGAGATCGAGGGGGAGGTCTACGGCCGCGTCAAGTCGATGTACTCGATCTGGTCCAAGCTCCGCCGCCAGGACATCGACATCGGCCAGCTCTACGACTACCTCGCCTTCCGCATCATCACTCCCAGCGTCAAGGACTGCTACGCGGCCCTCGGCATCATCCATCAGATGTGGCGCCCCGTCCCCGGACGGATCAAGGACTACATCGCCATGCCGAAGCCGAACTTCTACCAGTCGCTGCACACCACCGTGGTGGCAGAGAAGGGGCAGCCGTTCGAGGTGCAGATCCGGACGAAGGAGATGGACCTCATCGCCGAGCAGGGCATCGCCGCGCACTGGAAGTACAAGGAAGGGCGCGTCGGCGCGCATCCCGACGACCAGAGCTTCCTCTGGCTGCGCCAGCTCGTCGAGTGGCAGCACGACATCAAGGACCCGCGCGTCTTCCTCGACTCGCTGAAGATCGACCTCTATCCCGACGAGGTCTACACGTTCACGCCGAAGGGGGACGTGTTCGCGTTCCCGCGGGGGGCGACGCCGCTCGACTTCGCGTACCGCATCCACACCGACGTCGGGCACCACTGCGTCGGGGCGCGGGTGAACGGCAAGCTCGTGCCGCTGCGCACGCCGCTCCGCAACGGCGACATCGTGGAGATCGTCACCAGCCCCACCCAGTCGCCCAGCCGCGAGTGGATCAACATGGTCGCGACCTCGCGCGCGAAGCACAAGATCCGGCACTGGCTGAACACCGAGCAGAAGCACCGGTCCATCGAGCTGGGGCGGAAGCTGATCGAGCGCGAAGCGAAGCGGTACAAAGTGCAGTGGCGCAAGCTCGTCGCCGAGAACGCGCTGGACGGGATCCTCAGCGAGCACGGACTGCCGCGGCTCGACGATCTGTACGCGGAGTTCGGCTACGGCAAGATCGCCGCTCGCTCGATCGTCGAGCGCTTCGTCACCGACGAGCAGAAGGAAAAAGGTCCCGCGCCCGAAGTGCCGGCGGGCGTCATCCAGCAGGCCGTCCGCAAGATCTTCCCGTTCTCGTCGAACGCGACGATCAAGGTCAAAGGCTACGACGACCTGCTCACGTATCTCGCCAAGTGCTGCAACCCGCTGCCGGGCGAGCCGATCGTCGGCTACGTGACGCGCGGCAAAGGCGTGGCCGTGCACAGCGCGAACTGCCCGAACGTGAAGAATCTGATGTTCAACCCTGACCGCGAGATCGGCGTCGAATGGGCGGACCAGCGGCAGGCGCAGTTCCACGTCGAGCTGGAGATCCTGATGGAAGACCGCCAGGGCATCCTCGCCCGCGTCGTCTCCACGATCTCGAATTTGAAGACCAACATCCGGCAGATGGAAACGCGCAGCGGCGAGGGAAAAGCAACGGTGGAGCTGGTCCTCGAGATCGCCGACCTCAAACACCTCGAGCGCGTCACGCGCTCACTGACGACGCTCGACGGCGTGCTGCGCGTCGATCGGAAATACAACATCAGGCACGCTACGGCATGAAATCGCTGCTCCTCGTCGCTCTTCTCTTCGGCAGCGCTTCGCTCGACGCCGCGGAGCCGACCAATGCCGCCGCCGTCCGAAAGGTCTTTTCGGAATACCGAACGGCCTTGCTCGACGGGAACGGCGCCGCGGCCGCCGACCTGGTGACCAGTGGAACGATTGCCTACTACGATGAGGCCCGGCAGCTGGCAATGTCGTTGCCTCGCGCGAAGCTGGCGGAGCTCGATTTCCTTTCCAAGCTCATGGTGCTGAGGCTCCGCCACGAATTCACCAACGCGCAGCTTGCCGCGCTCACCGGCCGGGAGTTACTCGCCATCGGCGTGAAGAACGGCTGGATCTCGAAGTCCTCGGTGGCCAACTCCGAGCTGGCCGAGGTCAAGGTCGATGGCGCGAAAGCGACCGCCTCGCTGACCGTGGCGCCGCAAATCCCGCTCTTTCATTTTCAGAAGGAATCGGGGAAGTGGAAGCTGGACCTGCTCGCGCTCTTCGGCATGGGCAACGCCGCCATGAGGCAACAAGTCGAAAAGTCCGGTCTCTCCGAGGAACAGTTCATCCTGCGGCTGCTGGGAATGCTGTCCTCGCGGAAGGTGGATGCGGGGATTCTTTCGGGACCCACGCGGTAGATGCTCGGTCCGCTTTTCATCGCCGCCGTCGCACTCGCCGTGTTCTTCAAACGCCGCGAGCTGGCGGCGTTTCAGGCGAACATCCTTGGCGGGTCGATCCTGCCGGGGTGTGTGATCGCGGAGGCGGTGGCGCTGTTGCTGCTCGCCGTTGCAATGCTGTTTCTGGCCTCGCGGTAGCGCGCTGCGCATAATGCGCGGCCATGCGTACCGTCTTCGCTGCGCTCCTTTTCACGACCACCCTCGCCGCCCAGCCCGCGCTGTTCGAGCCTTCGCTCTCTCCCGACGGCAAGACCGTCGCCTTCGTTTCGGGCGGGGATATCTGGACCGCGCCCGCTGCGGGCGGGGAGGCACATCTCGTCGTCGCGCATCCGGCGTATGACTCGCGTCCGTTGTTCTCGCCGGACGGGAAGTCGCTCGCGTTCATTTCCACGCGCACCGGCAACGGCGACATCTACATCGCCGACCTCACCACCAGCCAGACCCGCCGGCTGACGTATGACGATGCCCGCGACTCGCTCGATGCGTGGTCGCGCGATGGGAAGTGGATTTACTTCTCGTCCATCGGCCGCGCGGCGGACACGCTGGCGAACGACATCTATCGCGTTGCCGCAAGCGGCGGCACGCCGATGATGATCACCGACGAGCGGATGCACAATCACTATCACGCAGCGCCGTCGCCCGACGGTGCAGCGCTGGCGATGGTCGGCTACGGCAGCGCGTTCGCGCAATGGTGGCGTCACGGGCGCAGCCACATGGACGAGACGCAGCTCTGGCTCATGCAGGGCGGCAAGTTCCGCCAGCTCGCCGGCGACGGGGCGAAGCAGGTCTGGCCGATGTGGATGCCGGACGGCAAGCGTCTGTTTTACATGTCCGATCGCGACGGCAACGAAAACATCTGGACGATGAACGTCTCGGCGGCGGACGCGAAGCAGGTGACGAAGTTCACCGACGGCCGCGTGCTTTGGCCGTCGATCGCGTACGACGGCTCGGCGATCGTGTTCGAGCGCGACTTCGGCATCTGGCGTCTCGATCCCGCGAGCGGGAGAACGAGCGCGATTCCGATCGCGTTGCGCGGTGTGGCGGCGTCGCCGGCGATCGAGCACCGCAACATCAACGACCGGTTCAGCGAGCTCGCGCTCGCGCCGGACGGGAAGAAGTTCGCGTTCGTCGCGCGCGGGGACATCTTCGCCGCGCCGTCGAAGGACGCCGGAAGCGCGGCCCGCGTGACGAATACCTCGGCCATCGAGTTTCACGTCACCTGGTCGCCGGACAGCAAGTCGATCGTCTACGCCTCCGACCGCGGCGGCACGCCGCATCTCTACCGCTACGACTTCGCCACGGAGAAGGAAACGCAGCTGACATCGGGCGAAGGCTCCGATCTCGTGCCGCGCTTTTCGCCGGACGGGAAGCTGCTCGCGTTTGAGCGCAGTCATCGCGAGCTCGACGTGCTCGACCTGGCCACGAATCAAGTCAAGACGATCGCCAGCGGCCGTTTCGATCGCATGCCGTTCATCAGCTCGCGGATCTACGACTTCTCGCCCGACTCGAAATGGATCGCCTACATGGACTACGACGCCGAGGGGCAGTTCATCAACGCGTTCGTCGTCCCGGTCGCGGGCGGCACGCCCAAGGCGGCATCGTTCCTCTCGAACGGAAACGCCGACTCGCTTGTGTGGAGCCGGGACGGCAAGTTCCTGCTGATGGTCACGGGCCAGCGCACGGAAACGACGCGCATCGCGCGCATCGATCTCACGCCCATCACGCCGAAGTTCCGCGAAGAGCAGTTCCGCGAGCTGTTTCAGCCGAAGCCGGAGGAAAAAGCCGCGGCGGAGGTCAAGCCGGCGGAGAAGAAGACAGCTGACGTGGTGATCGAGCTCGCGGGCATCCGCGACCGCGTGCGGCTCGTTCCGGTGGGCCACGACGTCGGCGAAGTGACGGTCAGCCCGGACGGGAAGTGGATCGCGTATTCGGGCGATGTCGGCGGCGACACGCAGGTCTACGCCTACTCGATCGACGAGCTTTCGGACGATGCGGGCGTGCCGAAGCAGCTCACGTCCTCGCCCAGCGGCAAGCGCGCGCTGCAGTTCACGCCCGACAGCAAAGAGGTGTGGTACCTCGACAACAACAAGGTCGCGGCAGCGACGCTCGATCCGGCCAAGGCGCGCAACATCCCCGTCACCGCGGAGATGGACGTCGACTTCGCGCGCGAGAAAGAGGAAGCGTTCGCGCAGATGTACACGTATCTGCGCGACAACTTTTTCGACGCCGACATGAACGGCGTCGATTGGAAGGCGTGGCGCGACCGGCTCGCGCCGCACGTCTCGGCCGCGCTGAACGGCGACGAGCTTCGGCGCCTCCTCAATCTCATGATCGGCGAGCTGAATGCGTCGCACACCGGCGCGAACGCGCCCGGCGACACCACGCGCCAGACCTCCGGCCGTCTCGGCGTTCGCTACGACCGCGAGGAGTACGAGTCGAGCGGAAAGTTGAAAGTACGGGACGTCATCCCGCTTTCGCCCGCGCACGTCGCGAAGATCCGTCCGGGCGAGTACCTCGTCGCCATCGACGGCAAGCCGGTCACGCCGTCGACGAACATCGACGCGCTGCTCGAGTACAAGAACGGCAAGCGGACGGTCGTGCGCGTGGATCAGCGCGACGTGGTCCTGCAGCCGATCGACAATCCCGCGGAGCGGCGCCTGACCTATCTGGCGTGGGTGAACGCGAGCCGCGACTACGTCCATCGCATCAGCAACGGGAAGCTCGGCTACGTGCACATGTACGACATGGGCTTCAACTCGTTGCAGAAGCTCTATCTCGACCTCGACGCCGAGAACCGCTCGCACGAGGGAATCGTGATCGACCTCCGCAACAACCACGGCGGATTCGTGAATGTCTACGCGATGGACGTGTTCGCGCGCCGCAGCTACTTCACGATGACGGCGCGCGATTTCGACAAGTCCGCCGGCGCGCGCTCGGTCCTCGGGCAGCGCGCGCTCGAGAAGCCGACGGTGCTGGTCATCAACCGGCACACGCTGTCGGACGGCGAAGACTTTACCGAAGGCTATCGGACGCTGAAGCTCGGGAAGGTGGTGGGCGAGCCGACCGCGGGCTGGATCATCTTTACGGGCGACACCCCGCTGATCGACGGCACGTCGCTGCGGCTGCCGGCGATCCGCATCCGCGATACGCGCGGACAGGACATGGAAATGAATCCACGTCCGGTCGATCGCTTCGTGGCGAGGCCCCTCGGCGAGACGGCGATGGGGAAGGACACGCAGCTGGATGCGGCGGTGGAGGAGCTGCTGAAAGAGTTGAAATGACGCGAATCGCGATCATCGGCGCGGGCGTCTCGGGGCTGACGTGCGGGGTCGTGTTGTCCGAGGCGGGGCATGAGGTGACGATCTTCGCGAAGGAGATCGAGAACACGACCTCGCATGCGGCGGGGGCGATCTGGTTCGCGTATCACATCGCCTCGCCGCACGTCGATGCGTGGGCGAACGAAACGCGCGACGTGCTCATGGCGCTCGAGCCGGAAGCGGGCGTGTCGATGATCGATTTCTTCGTCAACGGCGAGCGCTTTCACGTTCCGCTGATGGATTCGTCACGGTATCTGCCATATCTGCGGCGGCGCTTTCGGGGACCAATCGTTCAGCGGGAGATCCGCTCATTCGACGAACTCGATCAGGACGTCGTTGTCAACTGCGCCGGCTTCGGCGCGCGGACGTTATGCGACGACGCGGAGCTCACGCCCGGCTACGGCATCGCCGTCATGAGCGACCGTCCGGCGATCGACTACGCGATCGTCACGGACGAGCCGCTGATGTATGTGATCCCGCGAACGGATGACTGCGTCCTCGGCGGTTACGACAGCGCGATCCCGCCCGGCGACGAGGAAGCAAACGCGATCGTCGAGCGCTGCCGTGCGGCGGTGCCCGAGGTGAGCGGACGCGTCTTCGCGGTGAAGAAAGGAATCCGGCCGGTGCGGCCTCAGGTGCGGTTGGAGTGGGAGCCGGGGAAGCCCGTCATCCACAACTATGGTCATGGTGGGGCTGGGTTTACGGTCTCGTGGGGATGCGCGAAAGCGGTTGCGGAGTTGCTCGCAAAATGGAGCGGCGGGCTTTAGCCCGCCGTCAAAAAAAGCTCGGCGGGCCAACGCCCGCCGCTCCACTTAGCGCGCCGCCTTCTTGATCGCGCCCGAGCGAATGCAGCGGGTGCAGACCTGCATCCGCTTGACCGCCGAGCCGACCATCACGCGAACGTTCTGGAGGTTCGGCATCCAGCGGCGGCTGGAAACGTTATGAGCATGGCTGACCCGGTTACCGAACACGGGCGCCTTGCCGCAGACTTCACACATCTTCGCCATCGTTGACTCCTCAGTGAAACCGAAAGGTGCGGATTCTAACCACCGGCCAGGTCCCGCGCAACCGCTAAACGCGCGTAACCGAGCCACTTATCCAAATCCTGTAGAGTTGACACGTCAAATTAAACGTTGTAATTTCGCTTCACCTTTCTACATCCCTGGACGCCTGTGAGAAGTGAGTGAGATGGATGGGGTGAGCGGTGTTCTTCTCAAAGAGCAAAAATGTCGTCGGCCTTGATATCGGCTCCTCGGCTGTAAAACTAGTCGAGCTGAAGGAGAAGAAAGGCGGCCAGTACGCGCTCGTGAAGCTGGGTACCGAGCGCCTCTCGCCCGAGGCCATCGTCGACGGTTCCATCATGGACTCCTCCATGGTGGTCGAGACGATCCAGCGGCTCAACATGGAGCGCGCAGTCAAGAATTCCAATTACGCGACCTCCCTGTCCGGGCACTCCGTCATCATCAAAAAGATCACGCTGCCGGCCATGTCGGCCGAGGAGCTTTCCGAGTCGATCCAGTGGGAAGCCGAGCAGTACATCCCCTTCGACATCAACGACGTGAATCTCGACTACGTTCCCCTCACCACGCCCGGGTCCGGCGACAACATCGACGTGATCCTCGTCGCGGTGAAGAAGGAAAAGATCAACGACTATACGTCGGTGATCGGTCAGTCCGGCAAGGCTCCCGTGCTCGTGGACGTGGACGCGTTCGCAGTCCAGAACTGCTACGAGGTGAACTACGACCTCGAGCCCGGGAAAGTGATGGCACTGGTGAATCTCGGTGCGTCGGTGACGAACGTGAACGTGCTCAACGGCGGCACGTCGATGTTCTGGCGCGACATCACGTTCGGCGGCAATCAGTACACCGATGCCATTCAGCGCGAGCTCAGCCTCTCGTTCGAGCAGGCCGAAGAGCTCAAGCGCGGCAAGCCGGTGGCCGACTACACGATCCAGCAGGTCATCCCCATCCTCAACTCCGTCTCCGAGGATTTCGCCGGTGAGCTGCGCAAGACCCTCGACTTCTTCACCGCAACCTCGGGTGCGGAGCGCGTCGATGAGCTCGTGCTCGCCGGAGGCGGCTCGGGCGTGCTGAACCTCGACGCGATCCTGCGCGACAAGTTCGGCATCCCCGTCTCGATCATGGACCCGTTCCGCAGAATCACGGTGGACGAGAGCCAATTCAACCCCGAAGAGCTGGCCGAGATCGCGCCGAGCATGGCCATCGCCGTCGGTCTGGCCATAAGGAAGTTGGGGGACGCTTGATCAAGATCAATCTGGTGCGGGAAGGGCGGGCGGTCCGGGGAACCGGCGTTGCGCCGGTTACGAGCACGGTGGTGGTGGCACAGCCGACCGCGCCGACGAGCGTCAACAACATCATCGTTCTCGTGTTGACGGTCCTCGGCCTTCTCGCCGCGGCGGGCTACTACTTCTACTACAAGCGCGAGCTCGCGCAGCGCCAGGAGATCGTCGAGCAGAAGACGCAGGAAGCGCAGAAGCTCGAGGCCATCATCAAGGAAGTCGAAGACTACCAGCGCCGCAAGGACAGCCTGCAGCAGCGCATCGACCTGATCAACGACCTCAAGAAGAATCAGAAGGGCCCGGTCCGGATCATGGACCAGGTCAGCAAGGATCTTCCGGACCTCGTGTGGCTCGACGCGATGGACATCAGCGGCGGACGCATCTCCCTCAACGGGCGCGGTCTGAATCCGAATGCGATCGCGCTGTTCATCGAGAACATCAAGCGCGATCCGTATTTCGAAGAGCCGGCCGTCGGCGCGGTGACGCAGGTGTCGCAGGTGCCGCTCGTCTATTCGTTCGACATGAATTTCGCGTTCACGTATGCGCCGAAGACCCCCGAGCCGCCACCGGCCGGAGCTCCGGCAACCACCACCGCACCGGGCGGAGGCGCCCCGGCTGGGCAGTAGCAGGAGACGTCGATGGCGCTGACACTGGATGACAAACCGAAATGGGTGGGCGTGGTGGTCGGTCTGCTCCTCGCCGCCGGCGCGGTGGGAGCCGTCGAGTACACGATGGTGAAGGGGATCAAGGAAGAGATCGCGTCGGCCGATACCCAGATCGGCGAGCTGGAACAGAAGATTCAGAAAGGCCGCGCCGCGGAGCGCAAGCTGCCGCAGTTCCGCGAGGAAGTGAAGCGCCTCGAGCTCGAGCTCGAGAAGCTGCGCCGCATTCTGCCGTCCACGCGCAACACCGAAGAGATCATCAAGAAGATCAAGTCGCTCGTCGATCAGGGCGAGTTCACGCTGCGGCGTCTCTCGTTCCCGGTGCTGAACCTCGGCTCGACCGATCCGTACGTCGAGTGGCCGATCTCGGTCGCGGTCGACGGCCGCTATCACGACCTGGCGCTGCTCTTCAACCGACTCGGCAACTTCTCGCGCATCATGAACGTGGAGAACATCGCCATCCGGGCGACGCAGAATCAGGAGACCAAGACGATCTCGTCCGATTTCACGGCCAAGACGTTCGTGTACATCGAGCCGAAGGATGCCGCGCCCGCGGCGAAGCCGGGCGGGGCGGGGTAGGGGGCGAAGGGTGAAGCGTTCGAATTTCTTCTACTCGCTGCTCATCGTGATCGCCGCCGTCGCGACGGTGGTCGCGCAGACTCCGGCTCCGACGACGACGGCCGCGGGCGACACGACCACGAGCGGCACCTCCTCCGAAGTGCAGAAGACGCTCGAGGACATCCTCGAAGAGCCGACGACGACCGACACGTATCGCTACGATCCGCAGGGGCGGCGCGATCCGTTCCGCTCGCTCATCGGGCCGGCGCCGCGGCTGGCCACGGGACAGCGTCCCGAGGGCGTGCCCGGCTTCATGATCGACGAGATGCGGCTGCAGGGCATCTTCACGACCCGCCAGGGTCTGACGGCGATGGTCAACGGTCCGGACAACAAGGGCTACACGATTCGCGCGGGAGACAAAGTCTTCGACGGAGAGGTCATTCGCATCACGAAGACCTCCGTCGTGTTCCGGCAGGAAGTCAACGATCCGACTCGCATCGAACGCTACCGCGAGGTCGTCAAGGATCTGTCGCCTTCAGGGAAGAGGCCGTAGAGGGCGGAGTGCAGGGCGAGTGGAGGGCGAGATGGTGAAGGTGAGAAGTATGAGAAGAGCCAAGCGACTCCTGGTGATGGCTGGCGCACTTCTGCTCACGGTGAGTACCGCGGACGCTGGTCTGTGGGGCTCCAAGAAAGCGAAGACGCCCGCCGCCGAAGCAGCGGCGATGCCGAGCACGATGTCGCTCACGACCGTCGAGATCGATGGCTCA
>DATFHJ010000237.1:0-10558 GCA_035248585.1 Thermoanaerobaculia bacterium | reverse complement strand
TGCCATGCGGCCGGCTCTCGCGTAAGCACTAGGAGTTGTGTGGTTTACGCGAATGAAACGCTTCGGGCGCCGGCAGTGCCTCTCGCGATGTTGTTACCTTTTGTACCACGAATCACTCTAGGAAAAGAACTCGATCCGCACGCATGCCCCCTCGCCCACTGCCCCCGAAAGCGCGAGCGTGCCGCCGTGGTGCAGGATGATTTTTCGCGCGAGCGGCAGGCCGAGGCCGAAGCCGTGTGGCTTGCCGGACTGGAACGGCAGCAGGTACGCCGTGGCCTGTTCGGCGTCGACGCCGACGCCGTTGTCGCGCACGATGATCACCGGATGCGGCTCGAGCGCGATCGTCGTGTCGACGCTGCCGCCGCCGTCCGGATGCCGCTGCCGCACCGCATCGACGGCATTGCGCACGATGTTCTCGAACGCGCGCTCGAGCAGCTCGCGGTCGCCGTTGATCTCCACCGGCGCGCTTTCGAGCGAGAAGCGCACGTCGGCCGCCTCGGTGCGAAAGTGCTCGATCACCGAGCCGACGATCTCATCGAAGCGAATCCGCTGCGAGCGGATCTTGAGCGGGCGCGCGAAATTCAGGAGCGCGTCGACCGCGCCGGCGAGCTTCTTCGCTTCCTGCTCCGCGTTGCGGATCTTCGCCGCCGGCTCCTCGGCCGCGGTGCGTTGCGCGAGCTGCAGGTATCCGAGGATCGTGAAGAGCGAGTTGCGGAACTCGTGGGCGATGCCGGCCGACATCTGCCCGAGGCCGATGAGATTCTCGAGATCGCGCATGCGCGCTTCCATGGCCCGGAACGTCGTGAGGTCGGTGAAGAGCGCGAACAATCCGAGGAAGCGCTGCTCGTCGAACAGCGGCACGGTCGTCACGCCGATGAGCGACTCCGACTGCTCGATCAGCACCTCGCGGCGCGTGAACGCCTCGCGCGACTCGAGCGACTGGCGCACGATCGTGGCGAAGGATGGGGGGACTGCATCGAGCGCCGGCTCGCCGCTGATGCCGAGGATCGAACGGCCGGCGTCATTGATGGCGAGGATCGTTCCGTTCGCGTCGATGGCCGCGAAGCCGGAGCTGAAGCTGCGGTTCAGCGCGCGCGCGAGCTCGGCGAGATCGGGCGTGTGCGACGTCGCGGCCGTGCGCAGCTGATCGATTTCCTGCGACTGCTGCTGGATGCGCTCGACGGCCTCGCGAAACGTGTGCACGAGGTAGCGCGCGTCGTGATCGCCGCGCGGATTGCCGGCCAGCCGCTGCGCCTGGGCCAGCATCTCTTCGACCGGCCGCAGAAATTTCGGGATGTAGAGGATGAAGATCAGGAGGCCGGCCATCGTCGCGATCGTCGCCAGCGCGCCGACGACGAGCGCGCTGCGCCGCCCGCCCGCGAAGTTCGAGACCTCGAAGAAAAAGAGCATGCGTCCGCCGGGAATCTCGCGCGTGAGCACTTCGGCCGAGGGAATCGTCCTGCCGGTGTCGACCCACAATTCCGGGCCGCGATAGATCTCGATGCGGCCGATGCCGTTCGCCGCGCCGAGGGCCTCGAGGCGCGCGCGCATGTCCTCGCGCGACGCGCTGGCGATGAGCGGGGACACCACGCGCGCCGTCGCGTCCGCGGTGACGGCGAGGCGGTCCATGCGCAGGATCGAGACCGCAAGCGCGAGCAGGGCCACGATCAGCGTGATCAGAAAGACGATCAGCGCGCCGACCAGCAGCCGGATCTCGCGATGCAGCGGCCTGGCGGCCGGTGCCGTAGCCACGGCCTCAGTGTAGCGCGAGCGTCGTTGCGATTAAGATGCGCGCGGTGTTCGGACGTCTCCTCGACCGCCTCACGGCACTCCTCCTGCGCCGCCCGCGAAAGGTGCTCCTCGTCGCGGGAGTCATCGTCCTCGTGTTCGGCGCGATGGCGACGCGGCTTCGCCTCGACCCCGACGTGCTGAATCTCATCCCGCGCGGCAACCGCGAGGTGAACGAGTTCCGCAGCCTGCTCAAGGACACCGGCACGCTCGATTTCCACGTCGTCGTCGTGCGGTTCCCGAAAGGCAGCGACCCGGGCACGTATTACCCGCTGCTCGACGCGATCGGCGAAGGCCTCGGCAAATCGCAGCGCATCGAGAGCGTTACCTGGCGTCTGCCCGACGCGGTGGAGATGATCGATCGCGTCATTCCGTACGCGATGCTCGTGCTCACGCCGCAGCAGGTCGACGCCGTCGCCGAGAAGCTGAGCGACGAAGGCATCCGCGCGACCGTCGCCCGCAACCGCGCGCTGCTGCAGACGCCGCAGTCGACGGTGGCCAAGCAGCTGGTCCGCGTCGATCCGTTCAATCTGCTGCCGGTCTTCGCGGAGAAAATGCAACGCGCCGGCGGCGGTCTGAACATCGATCTCTCCAGCGGCTACTACGTCTCTTCCGACCGCGAGGCGGCGATCATCATCGCCCGCCCGAAGAGCGCGGCGCAGAATCTTCCGTTCAGCCGCGCGGTGCTGGAGGAGACGCGGCAGATCACGCAGCGCGCGGCCGATGCGTTCCGCGCGGCGAACGCAAACGTGGAACTGCCGGAGATCGGCTACACCGGCGGCTACGCGATCGCGGCGACGGACGAGAAGATCATCCAGCGCGACATGCTGATCAACAGCGTCTCGTCGATGATCGGCGTGCTGCTGTTGTACCTCTACGCGTACCGCCGTCCCTCGGCGATGCTGTACGCGGCGGCGCCGATGACCGCGGCCATCATCATCACGTTCGGCCTCGGCGCGCTGACCTACGGAACGCTCTCGGCCGCGAGCACGGGCTTCGCCGCACTGTTGGCGGGTCTCGGTCTCGATTTCATGACCGTGCTCTACGAGCGCTACGTCGACGAGCGCAATCGCGGCGCCGAGGTCGCCCGCGCGGTGCATACGCTGATGCGGCACACCCTGCCCGGCGTCATCGTCGGCGCGCTCACCACCGCCGCGACGTTCTACGCATTCCTGGCCACCGAGTTCCGCGGCATGACCGAGCTCGGATTCCTGACCGGCAGCGGCATTCTCGTGTTCCTGCTCTGCGTCATTTTCGTGTTCCCGGCCGTGCTGATCATCGTCGAGCGGCGCCGCGGGCACAAACGCAAGCTGCGCGTGCACGCGCTCGGCTCCGGCCGCGTCGTGCGCGCCAGCCTGCGCTGGCCGCGAACGGTGATCGTGGCGTGGGCCGTGATCGTGATCATCACCGGGATCGTGGCGAAAGACGTCCGCTTCAATGACAGCCTGCAGGGACTGCGCGCGACGGGCAACGATGCCGTGCGGATGCAGGAAGAAGTGACGCGCCGCTTCGGCCAGTCGTTCGACGCGATGATGTACGGCGTGCGCGGCAGGACGCCGCAGGAGGCGATCGCGAAGTCGGCGCCGGCGATTCCGGAGCTCGAGCGGTTGTCGAAGGCGAAGGTCATCGGCTCGTATCAATCGATCAATACGTTCGTGCCGGATGAGGCGCAGCAGCGCGTGGTGATGGAGAAACTGCGCAGCGGCGCCGGCGACCGGTTTTCGTTCGCGCGCATCGACCGCACGTTCCGCGCGGCGCTGGCGGAGAACGGGTTCCGCGAGGAGGCGTTCGATGAAGTGCTGCCGCTGTTCGCGCAGGCACTCGCGCCGAAAGAGCCGCTGACGATCGACACGCTGCAGCGCCTCGGCCTCGGCGAAGCGTCGCAGCGTTTCGTGAAGAAGACCGCCAACGGGTTCATGTCCATCGTCTATGTCTATCCCGCCACCGGCAAGTGGCCGCGCTTCCTCCCCGACGAGCTCCAACAGTTCCGCAAGCACCATCCGGAAGGCGTGCTCACGGGCGTGAACCTCGTGTCGGAAGTCCTCCGCACGATCACGAGCTCCGATGCCACGCGCGCGAGTCTCCTCGGCCTCGCGCTCGTCTTCGCGCTGATCTGGATCGGCTTCCGCTCCTTCGCGCGCGCCTGTTTCGTGTTCGTGCCGTTCATCGCCGGCTGCACGTGCATGCTCGGATTCATGGCCACGTTCGGCCTCGAATTCAACTTCATGAACGTCTTCGTCGGTCTCATGCTCGTCGGAACGGCGACGGACTATGCCGTCTACATGCTCCAGCGCTACGACGAATCGCCCGAGCACTTCAACGAGAACGCGCTGGAGACCGGACGCGCCGTGACGCTGGCCGCGCTGATGTCCGTGATCGGCTTCGCCTCGTTCGCGATCTCGCACTACCCGGGCGTGCGATCGATCGGCCTGGCGTCTGTCGTCGGAATCGCGCTCAGCTGTCTTGCGTCGATCACGCTGCTGCCGGCGCTGCTGTCGACCGGATACTTCCGGCACAAGAAGGCCTCGATGCTCGGCGAGCCGGAACCGGAGGAGTGACGCGCGCACAGCGCGCGTCATCCTGAGCGCAGCGAAGGATCTCAGGCTGCGAGGGGTGAGATTCTTCGCCGTCTACGCGGCTCAGAATGACGATTCACCGCACCATCAACAGGCGGATGAACGTCTGCCCGAAGAAGAGCATCACCAGCGCGGCGATGCCGAGGAACACGCCGAAGGGGAGCGGGACCTGGGCCATGTTTTTGCCGCTGCGCATCATGACGAGGATGCCGACGATCGCGCCGGTGATGGAGGCGAGGAGGAGCAGCGGCAGGAGCGGCTCCCAGCCGAGCATCGCGCCGAGCATGGCCATCAGCTTCACGTCGCCGAGGCCCATTCCTTCGATCTTGCGCACGAGTTTGTAGGTGAGGGCGATGGCGAGCAGCACGCCCGCGCCCGCGGCCGCGCCGGCGACGGATTCGAGGAGCGTGCGCGAGACGACGAGGTCGGGAACCAGCGCGCCGAGGTGCGTCGCGCCGGCCGCGAGCCCGATGGCGACGCCGGGAAGATCGATGACGTCCGGCAGGATCTGGATGTCGAGGTCGATGTAAATAAGGACGATGAGCATCGACACGAAGGCCGCGAGCGGAATGAATCCGAGCGTCAGCCCCGTGCGCTGAAAGAGCGCGAGGTAGAAGAGCGCATTCGCGAGCTCGACGAGCGGATACCGCCCGCTGATCGGCTCCCGGCACGCTCGGCACCGCCCGCGCAGCCAGAGCCAGCTGAGGACCGGCACGTTGTCGTACGGCTTAATGTGCGCATCGCAGTTCGGACAGTGACTCGGCGGAAACACCACCGACTCGCCGCGCGGATAGCGATGGATGACGACGTTGAGAAAACTGCCGATGATCGCGCCGAGAGCAAAGGCGGCGGCGGGAAAGAGCCACGTCATTCGAGAGGATTGTAAGGGTGGCTCGCCGGGCTCGACGCGATAAGATGAATGCGATGACCATCGATGTGGAAGCTGCTGCGGCGCGAGTGGAGGACAGGCAATCCTGCCTGTCCTGAGAGAAGCGATCCAACAGGACAGGCAGGATTGCCTGTCCTCCACTGAGACGGTGATGCTGTCGGTCTTGCTCAGTGGCGTCCTTTGTTTCCTGGCCGGCTGCGGAATGCAGGAATCCCCTGTGTTCCTGCGGGCGCGCGATCATGCGGTGTACACCGCTCTCTTACGCGAGCAGTTGACGTGGCCGCGAGGCGGTGAACATGGGCGGGCGTGCGTGCCTGACGGGCCCATTGGATCGATTGCGGTGGTCGGCACGACGCAGCCGCTGCCGCCGGGGACTCCGGCGCGGGATGAGGGATGGTCCAACTATCTGCCTAAGCCGGTGGCTCCTCTTCTGAAGACGCTGCGGGCGCTGGACCGCGAGCCTGCGCTTGCGATCGAACAGAAACTGCTCACCGCGGGTGTTCCCGTCGAGCTGATCCCCGAGTCGCTCGCGGCGCGCACTCTCTGGCCCGCGGAGCCGACGGCGGAGTCGAGCCGAGCTCCCGGTCCGTTGTTCTGGTTTTCACGGGTCGTGTATTCGTCCGATGGAGATTGGGCGTTGGTCTATGCGGCACAGGTGTGCCCGGGAATCACGCCGGCCATGGTGGAGGAGGCGGAACCGGGTGCCTATCAGGCGGTTTTCCTCGCGACCCTGCAGCGGCAACCCGGTGATTGGGTGGTTCATGGCAATCCTCTGTTCTTAGACATTGAGTCACCGCGTGTGCGATGACGCTCCTATCTCGTCAACTTCATCGTCGGAATGACTCGGTGGAAACACCACCGACTTACGCGCCATTCGTGGCGGTGACTCAACGGCGGCAAGGTCGAGCTACAGATTCCAGAGGATGTCGCAGTGAAAGCTGAAGCCATCGCGAGTAAGCGTGGCGTAACGGTGGAGCAACTCGTTCGACAGAGCCTGGATGAGAAGTTGGCGCGGGACGCAGATCTGGAAGAAGCGGTTCGTGACGTCCTGGCGGAGAACGCCGAGCTTTATCGACGGTTGGCTTAATTGCGGTCGCTCTCGCTTGAAGACGTCATCTATATCCACGCGCAAGTGATTGCACAATCAGGCGGATCGTTCGGTTTGCGAGACCGCGGCGCGCTCGAGTCTTCTGTTGCTCAGCCGATGCAATCATTCGGTGGCACGAGTGGGTTCAGCTGCGCGCTTTGACACCGGGGACCTGACTGCGAAGAGGGAGCGGCGGGCTTTCGCCCGCCGCTCCGATCGCGTTACCGCGTCAACTTCATCGTCGGATCCCCTAGCAGGTTCCATGAGCGGCGGACGTCCTCGTCGCGCACGACGGCTTTCGCGCGGAGGATGGCTTGGCCGATCGTCGTGTTCGCGCCGAAGATGTGGCGGAGGAGCTCCTGGTTCATGATCACTTGCGGGCCCGGCTCGGTCAGCGACGACGACGACCACACGGCGATCGCGCCGCCGTTCGGGGCGTTCATCAGCGCTTCGCCGAGACTCGGCGAGAAGAGGTCGTGGAAGTAGTTGTTGAGACAGGTCATGCCGGCGACGAACGGCAGCTTGTTGCCGTTCGTGAGCAGGCCGGCGTCCGTGGCGGTCATCGTGTTGTGGTCCCACAGGCTGATCGAGCCGTGGCCGACGTAGTCGACGAACAGCGCGCCGGCATTCATCGCCGATTGGATCGCGTCGCGCGCCGACGGAGTGGAGCCGACGTTGATGATCGTCGACGAGGACTGGTAGGGCGGCGGCAGCAGGCCGGCCAGCGATGAGACGCTGCTTTCGAAGTTCCAGGTATCCGAAACGTCGGCGATGAGCAGGGCTTTCTGCGACCAGCTGCCGGCCGGTGTGCCGCGCGAGGCCAACTTGTTGACGACCGTCGCGGCCTGCTCCGGCGTCCGCGCCGGCAGGCGTCCGATCATCAGGTCTTCGGTGCCGTCGGCGTTGAGGTCGGCGTACCAGCCGTCGGACGCGGTCTTCATCCACGTCGTCGGCACGAGCCGCGTCGGGAGGTAGTCGACGAGACCGATGTCGAAATAGCCGCGCGGATCGACGCTCGCGTCGCCGATGAGGACGACGTAGGCCGGTGCTTTCTTCCACGACTGCGTCGACTGCAGGAACGAGCGGATCGGATACGTGCCGCGCACGCCGAAGTTGTATTCGTCGTAGACGTCGTCGACGTCCACGACCACGGCGTCGAGACCTTCGCTCGCGCGCGCCGCGCGCAGCGACTCGGCGGCCGCGGCGAAGCGGCGATGAGTGAGGATCACGAGATCGGCGGTGCGCTTCTTCGTGTCGCCGGCCCAGTTGGACGGGCGGTTCACTTCGAGCTCCGCGTCGGTGACGGCGCGATTCGACGAGAACACCATCACCGTGCGCGCGGATGCGCCGGACGGCGTGGTGAAGGTCGCGTTGTACGTCGCGCCGTCGGGGGTGACCGTCACCTTTAGCAGCTTGGGCGCGAGCGGCTCGGTGATGTCGAGCGCGCGGACCGTCGCGTCGGGGAAGCCGCCGATCGTGACCTGCCGCGACGCGGGAAGTTGCGCTTCGAACATACCGTCGTCGGCGCGGAGGAGATGCTGATAGGTGAGGCGCGCGGAGACGAGGAGGTTGATGTCCATCTCGCCGTTGAGCGCGGTGTACGTGACGGTGTTCGCACCCGGCACGAGCCAGCTGTGCGGGATGTCGAAGGTGAACGTCGGCTGCGAGGTCCGCTCGAACACGGCGTTGCCGGCGAAGTGTCCGTTGATCGTGACGTTCACGCTGTGCGGCACTTCTTCCGTGACTCCTCGGATTGTCACTTCGAGCTTCGCCATCGAGGCCGCCGAGGCGTCGAGGTTCGCAACGGCGAGATCCTGGGCCACGGGCCCGAAGCTGGTGATGACGGGGCCGAAGAAATTCTCGCCGTCGCCGGTGTCGAGCAGGATGACGACGAAGATCGAGCGGTCGATGCGCTGATAGGTGAACGGCACGCTGCCGGTGAGCGGTGCGCCGTTGCCGGTGTTGACCGGCTCGAGGCGATCGCCCTTGCCGCCCTTGTTCGCGCGCAGCCAGTACGTGCGCGCGCCGCTCGACGGCGTGTCGAGGTCGAGGCCGTAGAATTCGATGCTGTCGGAATTCACGATCATCGGCTGCTCGATGCCTTCACACCAGAGCGTGAGCTTGTCTGCCTTCTTCCCGAGATCGAATCCGGCGGCGAGCATCTGCGCGTTCGTGATGCGCTGCCAGCCTTCCTTCGCAACATAGATCTTCAGCGCGTCGTCGCCCGCCAGCTCGAGCTGCTGCTCGCGCTGCGCGTTCGTGGCCGCGCCGAGCGTCGTCGGACGCAGCACGCCAACGCCGGCGGCGTTCGCGATGACACTCCCGTCCGCCCCGAGTCCTGCCAGCGAAGCGCTGTCCTCTGAGTCCTCTTCGTCCTCGCCGGAAACGAACGCCGCCGAGAACGGCCCATGCATCGTGCGCACGCCGTGCGTGTCCACATCCTCGAGCCAATACTGGGCGAACGAATTCTCGGACGGCAGCTTGTCCTTGAGGCGATAGACGTACCCGCCGACGGGCGCATTGCGCTTGGTCAGCAGCGCGGAGCCGGCGATGAGCTTCTTGTTCACCTGCGTACGCTCGCCGCCGAGATCGCGATAGACGTTGAAGCCGAGGTTGTCGGCCTCGAACGCGGTCTGCCACGTGAGCGTGACTTTCTTCTTGTGCTGCACGGCGTCGAACGTGCGCAGCTCGATAAGCGTGACGAACACGCCGAGCTGCGCATACCCAAAGTTGATGTTCGTGGCGTTCCCGCTCGTGAGGTTGACGGTCTCGAGTCCGTTCGCGGGGTTGCCCGACGTGGTCGTTCCCTCGGACACCTCGAACGTCGCGCCGTAGCCGGTCAGTTTTCCGTCCGTGTCGGTGATGCGCACGATGTGCTGCGCCGCGGCGAGCCCGCTGAACGTGTAGTCGCCGGTCGCATTCGTCGTCGTCGTGAAGAGTGGGGTGCCGGCGCGCGACCAGGCCAGACCGGAGGCCGTCGCGCCGGTGTAGGAACGGGTGAGCGTGAGGCTCGTGTTGCTGGCGACGCTCGCCACGCGGTAGGTGACGCCGTTGATGATGATCGGATCGCCGGGGTTGAGGACGGTGAAGTTCGTGCCCGTGCCGGTGATGGTGAAGGAGCCGTTCGTCGCGGCGACCGTGCCGGCGCCGGCGACGACGCTGAGGATCTCGACGGTCACGCCGGAGAAGCCGGACTCGCCGCCGTTGACGACGCCGTTGAGGTTCGCGTCGTTCCAGAGCTTGCCCGAAACGGTGCGCGGCGTGGCGGCCTGGAATCCGAAGTCGCGCGTCAGTACGTTCCCGACGCCGACGATGTCCGCCTCGAGCTGAATGCCGGCGCTGCCGGCGTCGGTGTCGGGGCGCCCGCCGGCAACGTAGTTGTAGCCGCTCTGCGCCGGGACGCTGACGATGTAGTTGCCGATCGGCAGACCGGTGAAGAGGTACTGGCCGTTCGAGTCCGTCACGACCGTTGCGCGGACCGTTTCCCCGGCGTTGATGACGCTGTTGTTGTTCGTGTCGTTGTAGAGGGTGACGGTGATGCCGGCCATGCCGGGCTCGCCGGCGTCCTGCGTGCCGTTGGCGTTGAGGTCATTCCAGATCGTGTCGCCGATCGAGCGCGTGAAGTTGAAGCCGTAGCTCGGCGCGGCGGCGCGGCTCACGTTCGCATTGAGATTCGACTCGGCGCGCTGCCGCGCCGCGGCGAACGTGGTCGTGCCGTAGTAGTCCGCGAGGACGTTGCCGGTGTCGGTGATGCGCGTCGTGTAGTCGGCGCCGCCGCCCGGCAGTCCGCTGAACGTGAACGTGCCGTCGGACGCGGTAGTGGTCGTGCCGATGACGTTGAGGCTCGTGTCGAGCAGTTCGACGGTCACGCCGCCGATGCCGGTTTCCGCGGCGAACGCGCCGTTGCCGTTCGCGTCGTACCAGACGCGGTCGGTGATGCTGAACGTCGGGTTGGTGGGGAGGAAGCCGAAGTCGGCGCTGACGTAGGAGCCGCCCTGGGCCACGAGCTGGAAGCGCACCGTGCCGGCGGTGGTCGCCGAATAGCCTGCGGGCGTGGTCGCGGCGACGAAGAACGTGTCGGTGCCGGCCGCGCCGGGCGTGATGTTGCTGAAGAGATAGCTGCCGTCGGCCGCGGTCGTGGTGGTGCCGACGAGCGTGTCGGTTCCGGGCTCGAGCGTGCCGTTGGCGTTGGCGTCTTTGTAAAGACGCATGGTGACG
>DATFHJ010000236.1:0-20837 GCA_035248585.1 Thermoanaerobaculia bacterium | reverse complement strand
ACATACGGATTGTCGACCATGACCGGGCCGGACGGCAGCCCGCGGTCGATGGCCTGCTGCAGGATGCGCAGCGACTGCCGCATCTCTTCCATGCGCACGAGGTAGCGCGCGTAGGTGTCGCCGCCGTCCGCGACCGGGACGTCGAAGTCGTAGGTCTCGTATCCGAGGTAGGGATTCGCCTTGCGCACGTCGTAGGGAACGCCGCACGCGCGGAGGCACGGGCCGGTGAATCCGTAGTCGATCGCGTCGGCCGCGGAGATCGGGGCGATGCCTTCGACGCGGTCGCGGAAGATGCGGTTCGTGCGCACCAGCTTGTCGACGTCGTCGAGGAAGCGCGGAACCGAATTCACGAGTCGCTGCGTGAGCTCGAGGAAGTTCGGCGGCACGTCGACGGCCAGTCCGCCGATGCGGAGATAGCTCGGCAGAAGGCGCGCGCCGCAGCATGCTTCGATGAGACCGTACATCTCCTCGCGCGGCTGGAAGAGGTACCAGAAGTTCGTCAGCGCGCCCATGTCGACGAGGTTCGTGCCGATGCAGATGAGGTGATCGCCGATGCGCATCAGCTCGGAGAGGATGAGGCGCACGTGCTGCGCGCGATCGGGCGCCGCCAGGCCGAGCATCTTCTCGATCGTCATGCAGTAGCCGACGTTGTTGATGATGGCCGAGCAGTAGTTGAGACGGTCGGTGAAGGGGATCACCTGCTGGTAGCTGTGTGTCTCCGACATCTTCTCGAAGCAGCGGTGGAGGTAGCCGATCTCGGTGTCGGCGCCGACGATGGTCTCGCCGTCGAGCGTGACGACGACGCGCAGCGTGCCGTGCGTCGCGGGATGGGACGGACCGAGGTTCAGCGTGACGCGCTCGAAATCCGACTCGTCCTCTTCCTGCTGAAAGCGTGGATCGATCTTCGGGACGATCTTGGCGACTCCTTCTTCGGTGAGCAGCCAGCGCTGCGCGGGATCGTAGTCCTTGCGCAGGGCGTGGCCCTGGAAGTTCTCGTGGGTGAGGATGCGGCGGAGGTTCGGATGTCCGTCGAACTGGATGCCGTACATGTCGAACGCTTCGCGCTCGAACCAATCGAAGCCTTTGTAAACCGGGAGGCTCGACGGAACGCTCTCCCCTTCGGCGACGCGCACTTTCAATCGCACGCGCTCGTTGCGGTCGAGATTCAGCAGTTGATAGACGACGTCGAAACGCTTGTCACGGTTCGGATAGTCGACCCCGAAGCAGTCGAGCGGCATCGTGAAGCCGAGGTCGTTCTTCAGCGCGGCGAGCACCTCGACGATGCGCTCTTTCTCCACGACGAACGCCGGCAAATCCTGCCCCGTCTCCTGCGCCAGTCCACCGACCTTGCTCGCGATCTCCGCGCCGCGCGCATCCATCGCCGCCGCGTCGGCCGGCACATACGGCTCGCGATTCGTCGGCGCGGGCCCGGTGTAGGGGATGGGGCTGTATTTGGTGAGGGTGCTCATGACGGATGGCAGATGGCAGATGGCCTGCGGCCGGCTACCATCTCGTTATCCTCTTCGAATCTCTCCACGCTGGATCTTGTCGCGCAGTTTCAGAATGCCGTACATGAGTCCATCCGGCGTCGGCGGGCAGCCGGGAACCCAGATGTCGACGGGGATGATTTCGTCGATGCCCTGGACGACGTGATAGGCGCGGTAGAAGCCGCCGGAAGTGGCGCAGGCGCCCATGGCGATGACGTACTTTGGCTCGGGCATCTGGTCGTAGATCTTCTTGAGCACCGGCGCGATCTTGTCGACGATGGTGCCGGCGACGATCATCAGGTCCGCTTGTCTCGGCGAGAACCTCACGACCTCGGCGCCGAAGCGCGCGACGTCGTAGTGCGACGAGACCATCGACATGAATTCGATCGCGCAGCAGGCCGTGCCGAAGGGGAGCGGCCAGAGCGAATTGCCGCGCGCCCAGTTGATGACCTGATCGAGCTTCGTCGTCAGATACGTCGCGCCGGCGAGATCTTCGATCTCGCGCTCCGACTCGCCGGGAAGCGTGATCAGTCCCTTCTCGGGGATCTCTCCCGGAGGTGCGGCGGGCTTGCGCGGAATGATCGACTCGGGATGGTCAACGTTTTGAGATGGCATCACTTACTCGGCAGGCGACCCGATTCTATGCGACTAGTGAAACGATTCACAAGCGTGGAGCGGCGGGCTTCAGCCCGCCGTCCTCATTGGAAGTATCCGTTCACGTCGATGATCACGTGCACGTTGCCCCAGCGGTTGTAGACCGAGAGGTCGTTGGTGTTCGTCGAGAGTCCGACGATGGCACCGTTCGACAGCGCCGGCTGGCCCGCGTTGAAGTTGATGATCGAAGCGGACGGCCTCGTGGTGCCGGACGGCCAGGCCGTCAGGAAGCTGGTGGTGCTGGCCTGGGTGATGGCGATGTTCATCACCACGGCCTTGGCGGTCGTCGGGATGCCGCAGTTGCCGCGGATCCGGAAGTCGCGCTGCGAATTCTCGGTCAGGATCGGTCCGCCGTTCGTGCCGTTCGCATTTCGCGTGTCGACGACGCGGCACGGCGTCACGCTGAAGTACTGAAACGGTCCGCTCTGCGCGCGCAGGTCGTGGGCCACGGTGATGCAGAAAACGAAGAGGGCTGCGGTAAGAAACGTTTTTTTCATGGCTCTTTCTCGATTCTGCCTCATCTGAAAAATCCGAAGATGTCGATCACGACGTGCATGGGTGACGTCGCGGTGCTGAAGACGTTGATGCTTCCGTCCGCGCCGACCGGCACGATGGCGTTGTTGGAGATGGTCTCTCCGATCCGGAAGTTGATGTTGCTGATGCCCGGGACCGGATTGCTGATCGGGCCGGGGAAGAGCGTGAGGCGTCCCTGCGACGGCGGCGTCACGGCGGCGACGTTCACGGCGATCGCGGTCACGCCGGACGGGATTCCGCATTGCCCCACGACGACGAAGTTCCTCACGGAATTCGAATTCAGTGCCGGGCCGCCATACGCCTGGTTGGGATTGCGCGTGTCGGCGAGCCGGCAGGGCGTGATCAGGTAGAAGCCCGCGCTGGTGTTGCCGCCGGTGACGGTGACGGTGGCCGTCGCGCTGTCGACCGAGCCGCATGCGTTAGAGACGCGAACCCAGTAGTTGGTGGTCGTCGTCGGTCCGACGCTGAGCGAGGAGACCGTGGCGCCACTGATCGGCTGGGAAACATTGCCGCTCGTGCCGAGGTACCACTGATAGGTGAACGGAGTCGTGCCGCCGGCGATGACGGTGAGCGTCGTCCCCGCCCCGCTGCTGATCGTGCGTGACGTCGGCTGTTGCGTGATCGACGGAGGCGTGCAGGTGGAACCGCCGCCCGGATACACCGCCTGCGACGCGTTCTGATCCCACGTCTGCAGCGTGTAGCCGAGGCTCCCGTCGGACTGGTGAAACATGATCGCGTTGTTGGAGCACTCTTCGACCGCCGGCTGGCACGGCTCGTCGAAGCCGGTGGGGCGGATGAAGTGGGCGTCGGAGTGACGCCAGCCGATCCCGTGTCCGATCTCGTGCGTCATCGCGGTCGGGAACGACACATTCGCCGCGGTGTAGTTGTCCTGGAAGACGACGTCGGCGTCGCGGATGCTCCACCACCACGTGCCCGCCGGGAACTCATGCGGGTTCCAATAGGACAGGAAGGTCGTGCCGACGGTGCCGACTCCGCCGAACGACCCGCCGATCCGGTTCTGCGGATCGTTGAACTCGATGACGCTGATTCCGTCCTGATTGCGGGAAGGCGTGCCGGCAAGCGGTCCGCCATAGATGAGGTTGATGTTCGAGGCCGGCTCGTTGTTCCACGCCGCGAGCCCGTTCTGAATCACGCTCACGCCTCCGTCCGCCGCGCCGGGGATGTTGTGCTCCGACCGCTTGTAGAACGTGACACCCGCGGCCATGTCCTCCCAGCGCGTGCCGACGTAGCCGGCAAACGGCGGGTCGTCGAGCTGGAGGAAGATGTTGTCGGTGTACGTGTAGGGGGGAAAAGCGGGAGCGTGCGGCTCGAGGCCGGCCGTGCTTTCCTCGGTTGCGCTGTTGATGGTGAGCGCGCTGTTGACGGTGAGGGCGCTGACCGTGGTGAAGTAATCGGCGGCCGGACGGCGGCCGGCGGCGCGCTCGTGGAGGAAGCGGAGGAAGCCCGCCTCGCGGCGCACGCGCTCGCGATGCGGCGCGCCGGAGCGGTCCCAGGCGACGGCGTCGTCGAGGTCGCGCACGAGCACGCGCTCGCCCATGGTCGAGGTCGTGAACCTGAATTTGCCGAGCGTGAGGTCGGTCGTCATCCAGCGGCCATGGTCGAGAGTGAGGAACAGCAGGGCCCGTTCACCGTCGGCGAATCGCGCGGCGCCCGGAACGTAGACGCCGCGGTCTTTGAGCTGGCCGCCGGGCGAGACGATGCGCAGCAGCTCGGCCGCACGCGGCGAGCCTTTGATCGTGCGCTCTATGCGCAGCTCGTAAATGGTTTGGATCTCAGGCGATTCGTCGACCCAGTGGCGTTCGGCGCGGGCGATGACGATCGCATCCGCGCGGCCGACCATTTCTTCGTCGGTCGGGACGATGAAGGTCGTCGCGAGCGCGGCCGGCGCAAGCAGGATCAGCAGCAGGAAGTGTTTGAGCATTAACCAGAGTCTCCAGGGGCCCGTTATGAAAAAACCGCGCCGGGTTATTTGCGGAAAATGGCACGGGTGTTTCAAAGCGTCCGTGGCGGAGATCACAACCATGCAAAGGTTTACCGGACTGGTCGTTGCCGTTCTTCTCCTCGCCGCCCTCCCCGCCGCCGCGCAGACGGCCGAGTCCCAGCCCCGATACAGATGGCTTGCCACGCCGTGCGATACCTGGGGCTGTGCGATCGCGGCCATGGCCTCCGCGAACGGCGACCGCTACGTGATCGTGCTGCCGACGAAGAGCAGCGCGCATCCCTGGGTCGTGCTCAAACGCGTGGACGCCGGCTTCATAGAAGGCACTCCCGATCCGACATTCGAAGTCGAGGCGTTCAGCGATCTCGCCGTGGCCTCGGCGCGCTTCTCGGCCATCGACCTCGAGCAGATCCCGATCCTCGTCACCTCCACCGACGGCGGCATGCTCGTGGTCTGCATGCACGCCAAGGAGCCGACCAAGAGGAGAGTTGTCGGTAGGTGATGGAGCGGCGGGCTTTAGCCCGCCGAAAAGAACGGCGGGCTGAAGCCCGCCGCTCCACGGTTACTGTCCTTGAATGAACGCGGGGTCCCCGGTCAACTCGTCAATGAGTGAACCATACGCCGTTACTCGTCCCTCGCCGCTGATGACGCGGACGGAGACGCGGCCGTTGTAGACGTTACCGAGGGCGAGGTCGCGGATGACGTTGAACTGGCGGACCTCGTTCGCGGCGAGCGGGAGTTGCACGACGGGCGTGATCTTCGAGTCGGGCAGCACGATCTGGATCTCGACTGTCGCCGGCTTGCCGGTGACTTCGGTGATGCCGATGTTGGTGCGGTAGCGCGCGGAGTCTTCGACCTGCAGGATCTGCAGCGCGCGTCCGCCGTTGCCGACGGCCTGGTCGACCGTCACCGCGGGGATGAACTGTCCGAGCGTGCCGGCGGCGGTCTGGTTGTAGGTGCGGCCGCTGACGATGAAGCTGGCCGGCTGCGGCGTGGTGATGTGCACGGCGCCGCTGAGGTTGTCGCCGCCGAAGAGCGTCTTCACCACATTATCGAGCGCCAGCACTTCTCCGACTTTCGCCAGGACCTCGGCGGTCTTCGGCGCGCCGCCGAACATCGGGTAGAACGTCAGCGTCGCGGTCTGCGGCACGCTGCCGTAGTTGAAGATGCGCATGTCGGTGCGCCAGTCGGCGAAGCCGGTGTTCGTGTTGGCCGCGCCGGGGAGGACGTACTTGGTCGTGCCGGTTTGCGCCAGCGGCGTGCCGCTGACGAGGAACGGATCGCCCGTGCCGTTGTCGACGATCGATGCATAGGCAGTGACCTTACCGTCGCCGCCCGTGACGCGCACTTCGGCGCGCCCGTCGCTGAGGGTGATGTTGTTCTGCGCGAGCAGCGCGTTGAGCTGCAACTGCTGTCCGGCCGCGAGCGTCTGCGGCAGATCGAGCAGCTTGATGCCCGTGGCGTTGAAGATGCTGACGACGGCGCTCGCGCTCCGGCCGGCGGATTCGACGATGCCGACGTTCGTGCGGAACGCGCTCGACTGCGCGAGCTGTTGCAGGCTGAGAACGGTCGGCAGTCCGCCGCTGACGACGCGGCCGATGAAGCTCGGGAACGGCACGGCGGGGATGAACTGTCCGAGCGTGCCGTTCGCGGTGACGTTGTACGTGCGGCTCGCGGCCACGGTCACGAGCGACGCGTTCTGCGGCTCATCGAGCGGCACGATCTCCAGCTGGCCGCTCTCGCCGTCGCCGAGGGAGCCGAAGCCGAACCACGTCTTCACGATGTCGTCGAGCGCCATCGTGGAGCCGGCGTCGAGTTTCACGTCGGTCTGTTTCACGCCGCCGGCCGTGCCGGCCGCGGGCGTGAACGTGACGCGATAGCGATACGGCTTGAAGCCGGCGTTGGTGAGACGGACGTCCGACTGCCATTCCGAGTCGATGCCTTTGAGATGTCCTGCCGCGGGGATGACGAGCGAGTACTGCGACGGTCCGGTCTTCGACGAGATCGGCGTGACGGGCGTAACGAGATTGACCGACACCGCCGTGCTGACGGTCGTGCCGTGCGTGGTGAGCCTGCTGCCGGCAGCGGCGTTGATCTCGACGATCACGGTCGCCGTGAACGTGCCGTTCGGCAGCTCGCCCGGCTCGATCGTGACGTCGAGCAGCACGCCCTGCGGCGGCAGCGCGCCGCTCTCGGGCGTGACGTGGAGCCATTCGCGATCCGTGTGCGCGGTGAAGAAGAGCGTCGCCGCCGGATCGCCGGGGATGAAGATCTTGTGGTTGATGACCGTCTGCGAGCCGACCGGGATGTTGAAGACCGGGTTCTTGTCGGTGGGCGCGGGCGGCGGAACGATGACGACGCGGATCGGCAGGGAGTACGGACCCGGCGTGTTCTGGCAGTCGGCGATCCCGCGCACGCGATAGAAGTAGCCTTTCGGCTCACTCGCGTCATGTGCGAACGTCGCCGACGTTCCCTGGTTCACGACCGTGGTCGTGGCGTCGGCGAACGTGAGGCTCGTGGCCTCGTCGACTTCGTAGCGCACCGCGCCGGGCACGACGTCCCATTCGACGGCGTAGCTCTTCGTCGACGTGGCCTCGCCGATGACGCGCGCCAGCGGCACTTCCGGCGTGCTGCAGGCCGTGGTCTTGAACGACACGCAGTCGCTGCTCACGGTCGGGCAGCCGTTGACGGTCGCCTCGATGCGCCACTCGTACTCGGTGTCGGGCGCGAGGCCGGAGTAGTGGAAGGAATTGGTCAACGTCTTGCCGATCGAGGTCGTGCAGCCGCTGCCCTTCGGCCCGAGGAAGACCTCGTAGAGCTGCGCGGTCGTGCCGGACCAGGTCAGCGTACCGCTCGTGCCGGCGCTGCCGGTGGGCTGGCCGGTGACGGAGAAGCTCTGGCACTCGACGCTCGTAGTGGCGAAGGCCTTGTTGTTGGTGTTGTCGGCGTCGGTGACGTTGAGCGTGGCGGTGTTGGTGAAGGCCGTGCCGGCGATGAAGCCGACTTTGTACGTGGCCACGATCGTGCGCGTCGCGCCGCCGGCGAGCGTGCCGAGGGAGCAGGGGAACGCCGTCGTGCAATCGCCGCTGTTCTGCAGGAACGTGAGCCCCTGCGGCGTCGGATCGGCGACGATCACGCCCGGCGCGGCGATGTCGCCGTTGTTCTTCACGGTGATCGTGTAGTTGATGATGCTGCCAGGCTTCGCGCTCGCCGGGCCGGTCTTCGTGACCGCGAGCTCGGCGGGAGTGGGCACGGTCGCCGCGAGCTCGTACGCGCTCGGCGTGTACGTCGAGGCGAACGTGCCGCCGGGGAACGGCGGGAGATTCTCGGGCGCGAACACGCCGCTGTGCGCGGCGTAGGTGACGGCGTCGAAGACGTCGCCGCTCGAGAGCGTGAAGCCGTTGATGAGCGTGACGTTGACCGTGCCGGCCAGCGTCGCTGAGCCGGTGACGATCAGCTGATCATAGCCGGTGCCGGGCGCGGTTCCGCCGAGCTCGATGTTGAGTGTGCTCGTCGGCGACTGCGAGTAGTTACCGTTGATCATGATCGTGCCGGGGCTGAGGCCGGGCGAGACGGTGGCGCCGTTGACGGCGACGGAGCCGCCGAGGATGCCGTTGCCTTTCACGAGGCCGCCGTTGAACTGAATCGTGGACGGGGAGGCCAACGTGGCGCCGAGGAGAGCCGTCTGTCCGCCGGTCTGCGTGTAGCCGCCGGTGAACGTGGTCGTGCCGGTGAAGCTCGCGGAGCCGTTGTTCGTGAACGCGGGGGCGATCGAGAGCGTGTCGGCGATGTTGCGATTGAAGCTGCCGCTGGGGTTGATGAGGATCGTGCCGGTGCCGCCGAGGGCCCCGCCGGACGCGGCGAACGTGCCGTTGCTCGTGAGCGCGCGGTTGAGAGTCTTCACGCCGGGACCGGCCATGTTGAAAACGCTCGCGGCCAGGATCGTCAACGTGCCGCTGCCGTCGAAAGTGCCGAAGGACCAGACGGTATCGCCGACCGTCAACGCGCCGGCGCCGCCGATCGTGCCGCCGCTGAAGTCGAACTTGGGGATGGTGAGGGCGGTGTTGACGTTGACCGTTCCGGACTGCACCGCGATCAGGCCGTTGCCGGTGATCGAAACGCCGGGGTCGAGCGAGAAGGTGCCGAGGGCGAAATCGACCATGCCGCCGGTGGTCTCGATCGGCGTCGAGATCGTGCCGCCGCCCTTCAAGGCGAGGAAGCCGTTGACGGTCCCGATGCTGCCGAGGGAGCTCGTGATGGGGACGGTGATGATGGAGAATCCGCCGCCGGCGGTTTTCCGGATGGTGCCGCTGTTCGTCAGCGAGGCCGGCGCGCTTCCGAAGATCGTGCCGTTGCCGGACATCCCGAAAAACGCGCCGCTTTCGACGTTGAGCTTCGAGGTGTCGGCGATCGTCAAGTAGTTGACGTTGCTGGCGTCGTAACTGAAGGTCGGCGCGGGAATGGTGAGCGTCGCGCCGTTGGCGAGCGTCGTCGGCGCGAGGGCTCCGATCAAGCCTCCGAACGCGCGCAGCGTGCCGGGGCCGTTCACGGTGCCGCCGGTGAAGAGGAGCGAGTTGACCTGGAACGTCATCGACGAGGCGATGTCGAGCGCGCCGCTCATCACCGCCAGCGTGATCGCCGGCGGGCCGAGGTTGGCGTTGATCTTCAGCGTGCCGCCGTTCACGCGATGCTGGCCGGTGCCGCTGAGCGTTCCGCCGTTGACGTTGAACGTGCCGCCGAAGAAATCGATCAGTGCCGTGCCGGTGGTGGTCAGCGCCCCGGGCGCGTCATTCGTGCCGCCCCTCGCGAAGATGAGCGACTGCCCCGAGACCTCGGAGCTCACCGTGCCGATGTTGTTCACCGGCACGTTGAAGCGCATGCCGGTCACGCCGGCCATCTTCTTCAGCGTCGCGTTGTTGTTGAACGCGTTCGCGCCCGGGCCGTTGTTCATCGCGCCGTCGCGCGCGTTGAACGTGCCGTTGTTGTTGATGACGGCGTTGGTCTGGAGAAGCAGGTCCCCTTCAAAGTCGGTGGTACCGTCGAGCTGCAGCGTGCGGTTGTCGAGGAACGCCGGATACGGCGACGGCAGACGCGTGAGCGTCGCCGTTGCGGCGATCGTCGTGGTGCCGCCGGGACCGAGGATCATGCCGCCGGTCCATTTCATCTTGTTCGTGATCGTCAGATCGGCGCCGCCGAGTCGGCCGCTGATGAACTCGACGTTCTTGAGCGAGAGCGGGGCGGCGAGCGTGAGTGTGCCGAAGTTGATCGAGATCACGCCGAGGTCGGCGGGGTTCGTGGTCGTGCCGGCAGCGAGCGTGTACGTGGAGACGGCGTTCTCGAAGGAGACGGCGTTGTCGGCGTTGGGCACGAAGATGCTGCCGTTGCTGGTGCCGCCGCCATTCAGTGCAAGCTGTCCGCTGGTGACGTTGAGCGTCGCGCCGGTGACGAGGCTGTGCGTCGTGAGGCCGGTGCCCACGATGACCGGGTTGATGTTGTTGAACTGCGCGTTGATCGCGGCCTTGCCGCTGCCGCCGGTTTTCTGCCACGTGCCGCCGTTGTTCTCGATGACGCCCGAGCCGTCGCTCAGGATTGGCATGTCGTTCGACATCGTGAACGTGCCGCCCGCGTTCGTCAGCACCGAGCCGAGGTTGATGGTCAGCCAGTTCGTCGGAGCCGGCCCATACGTCACCGTGCCGTTGATGAGCATGTCCCGCCCTTGCAGGACCATCGGGCCGATCGCGCCGTTGAACATGTGGCTGTACGACGCCAGCTGCGTCTCGCCGTTGCCCAGTTGCGCTCCGCCGCTCCAGATGTAGGCGGCAAAGACCGCCAGCGTCCCGTCGCCGGTGATCTGGCCGCCGGTGTGGATGAACTGGTAGTTCGTGGAGATCTGGGCGCTAGTGGGGATGTCGAACACCCCGGCGCTGAGCTTCACGACCGGGTTGCCGTTGAAGTTGAGGTACTGCATCAGCGCGCCGTCGAGGACGTGCGTGCCGCCGGCGAATTCGAACGTGCAGGCGTCGCAGATCTTGAACGATCCCGTGTGCGTGCCGCTCTTCGTGAACTTGATGCCGCCGCTGTTCGACTGCACGATGCCGTCGTTGCTGAGGTTGACGTTGAACGTGGCCACGCCGGCGCCTGCGGTCTTGAGGATCGTCGCGCCACTCGCGTTGTCGATGTGCGGGTTGTTGACGTTGTCGGAGTTGATCGTCACGTCGCCCACGAGATTGAGGGCGTTGTTGTTCTGAATGTAGCCGCCGCTGTTGATGGCCAGGAGGCCCGCGCCGGGACTCACGTTGATCGTGCCGCTGTTGTCGACGCGGGCGTTGTTGCTGATCGTCGCCGACGCGGTGCCGGGAAAATTGAGCGTCGAAGTACCGGCGAGATCGACGAGGAGGTTGCGCGTCCAGACGCCGCCGACGAAATTCACCATCCCGCTGACGTTCGCCATGCCGGTGCCGCTGACCGGGCCTTGCAGCGCGCCGCCGGCCATCTGGAGATTCGTCAGGTCGAGCACCGCGCCGGCGTTGAGGGTCAACGCCGAGACGATGTTGATCGCGCCCGCGCCCTGGCCGGTGCACGTGCCGCTGATCGTGCCGGCGAGCTCCAGCTTCGAGCCGCCGATGATGTCGAACGTGCCATTCGTGTGGGTGCCGTTCATCACCAGATCGCCGGCCGAGACTTTGACGAGATTGTTGTTGTTGAGCGGCGGGACGATGTTCGTTCCGCCCGCGCCGGAGGTCTTCTCGACCTTGCCGGAGTTGTTGATCTGACCGCCGCCGGTGCCGGTGATCGCGCCGAGGGATTGGATGTCGAAGATGCCGGTCCCGGAGATGTTGACGGTCGCGCCGTTGTTGATGGTCCAGGTGCCGGTGTACTTCGCTTTGCCGTTGAGGTTGAGGGTGTGAGCGTCGAGGACGCCGCCGCTGATGGTGAGCTGCGCCGGCAGGGACGGGTCGGTGGAGATCTGCGTCGTACCGCTGCCGGTCAAGGTTCCGGAGCTGAACGTGAAGCCGCTGTTCGCGCGGATGTCGAGCAGGCCCGCGTTGGTGATCGTGCCGCCGCTCAGATTGAGAATCGTGCCGCCGGCGATGAACGAAGAGCCGGTGAGCGGCAGGACGCCGCCGGCGTTGACGGTCACGAAGCAACTGACGTTGCTCGCCTCGAGCGTGACGGCGTTCGGCACCACGGCATTGAGCGTGACGGTGATGCCCTGGAAGTCGATGATCGCCTTGTCGCCGGCCGCGGAGCCGGGATAGGTCCCGGCGGGAGCCGCGGGACCGCTGTTCGAGAGGAGGTGCCACGTGCTGCTCGACGTCCACGGGCCGCCGGCGGGGTCGGCGTAGTAGTCGGTGGCCAGGGCGGCGGGAGCGAGGAGCAGAAGCAGGGCGAGCGTCAGCCCCGCGACGAGGTTGCGGCAATCAAATGACATAAGGATCCTCTCGAAGTGGAGGCATTTTAAACGCTTGGCCGTGATCCAGCACACATTATTTGATGTATTGGATGGTCCAGAATCGCGGCCGTGCGAGCGTGCTCCCTCCTTTTTGCCGCGCTGCTGGCGTCCGGGGCATTCGCCCAGGCGCCGCAGCGCGGCGGCGCGCTCCCATCGCCGCTGCCCCTTTTCCCCGTCGATCACTGGTGGAACGCGGACATCAGCCGCGCGCCGGTCGATCCGAACAGCGCGGCGTTCATGAGCTACGTCGGCCTCACCCGCGGCATGCATCCCGATTTCGGCGGCGACAGCGGAGATCCGTCCGCGCCGACGTATGGGATGCCGTACATCGTGGTGTCGGGAACGCAGCCGCTCGTGCCGGTGACGTTCGAGTACGACGATGAGAGCGACTTCGCCGCGCCCGGCCGCCCGCCGGGTTATCCGATTCCGGAGGAGGCGAAGACGCAACAGCGGTGGATCGAGGGCGGTCTCGCGGGCGGCGATCCCGACGCCGAGGGCGACCGGCACATGCTGCTCGTCGATCGCGATCACCGCATCCTGTACGAGCTGTACGCGCTGCACTGGACCGGCTCGCGGTGGGAGGCGGGTTCGGGCGCGACGTTCGCGCTCGACTCGAACGCGCGCCGCCCCGACGGCTGGACGAGCGCCGATGCCGCGGGCCTGGCCATCCTGCCGGGTCTCATTCGCTACGACGAGGCGTACGGCCCCGATCCGATCCGCCACGCGTTCCGCGTGACCGTGAGCCGCACGAACGGCTACGTTTTTCCCGCGTCGCATCGCGCGGGCGATACGAACGGCGCGCTGCCGATGGGGGCGCGCCTTCGTCTGAAAGCGAGCGTCGATCTCTCGCGTTTCTCCGAACCGCTGCGCAAGATCTTTCAGGCGATGAAGACCTACGGCCTCCTCGTCGCCGACAACGGCTCGGACCTCTACGTGACCGGCACGTACGACACGCGCTGGGACAACGACCTGCTCAATCCCGCGTTCGCCGCGCTCAAAGGGAGCGACTTCGAGGTGATCCAGCTGGGATGGCAGCCGGCGCCGTCGCGAGGGGAGCGGCGCCGGAGCGCGCGGCACTAGCGTGGATTTCTCTCCCGCAGGGTAGGAAAGTGCGCCGGCGAGGCACTCCTATGTAGAAATCCACGCAGAGCGGGGGTCCGATGGCGTCACATCCGTACACGTTTGCGGAGGTGTTGGAAGACGAGTACCGCTATTTTTTCACTGACGAGCCATTTTGTGAACTCGCATACGAGGCGAAGCACATTCGTGAAATGGACGGTCTCGCGCGCCTGCTGCGAACGATCCCGTGCAATTGCGATGGCTCGTCGAAGTGGCACACGCTGAGAGATGCGTTTACCAGCATTCCCGCGTCCGACGATGGCGAAGCCGTGGCGAACTCGATTGCGGCGGCCTTCAATCGACTTCTGAAAGATAAGGATCTCGCCGGCAAGCTCATGAAGGACGACGATTTCGCGCAGCAGCTGCCGACGTCGCCCGATTGTCTGCGCCTGCTCTTGCGTGTCCCGCAGGCGAGACGGCTTCTTCTCGAGCAGTCAAAGTTGCACGCCGTGCTTTCGAACGACGATGTGATCGACGAGTTCGCGAGCCGCTACAGCGCGATTCGCATTCTCCTGGGAAAAAAGGATGGAGCTCGTGAAGCGTTCCGCGCCCATCCGGTTCTTCTTGCGCTCATTGCAGACGACGAGGCGGCAGCGGATGCCGTCGCTTCCGCGCTCAGCGACCGGCCTAACAAGTGGTGGCTACGGATCGCGGTGAAATTCTGGAGAGTCGCCCAGGGGACAGCAGCAGTCCCGGAAGCCCTGGTCGCGGATCTCCTTACAAAAGCCAGGGCGCAATCGATCGACTCCTGTCATCTGTCGCGCTTCAACGCACTGCTGATCGAGGCCGCGTATTCGGAATACGTCGCAAATGGCCACACCGAACGCGTGCTGTATCACGCGGTCCATCGGAAGAAAACCGCAGCGCTCTGTCTCTCCGGCGGAGGGATCCGGAGCGCGACCTTCAACCTGGGGATCCTACAGGGTCTGGCCGACCACCGGCTCCTGAATCGCTTTCACTATGTATCGACGGTGTCGGGCGGCGGGTACGTCGGCAGCTGGCTGTCGTCGTGGATCCGGCGGCATCATGAAGGAGCGATCGGCGTCGCGAATGATCTTTCACGCGAGGCGGTCGATCCCGCACAACCCGAAGTCAAGCCGATCGAGCATCTGCGCGAATACAGCTCTTATCTGGCGCCGCGCAACACCACGTTTTCGCTCGACACCTGGACGCTGCTGGCGACGTATCTGCGGAACCTGTTTCTGAACTGGACGATGTTGGTTCCTTTCCTTGCGGGCGTCTTCGCGTTGCCGCGCGTGTTCGAAGCGTTGATCCGGCGGAACATGATCGAGCCGTTCGAGTACGCGGCGGCAGAGGCCATTTTCTTCGGGTTGGCCGGGGTATTCATGCTCGAGGCAGTGCGGCCGCGGACATCGCTGCCGGAAGGGAAAAAGCCGGATGCCGTAGAAGGCGTCCAACTGATGTGGCTGTGGCTCGGCCTCCTTCTCATCAGCGCCGTGTGTTTCTGTCTGCATTGGACCTCGCCCGCCTGCATGTTTCGCTACGACGGCACTCTTCTCGTTTGGGTCTTCGGCATCGGCGGAGGCATGGGAGCGGGAGTCTTCGCCGTACGACGCTCTTTGTGGGAAGTCGTTGGAGCGGTGAGCCCAAATGTTTTCGGCTGGCGCGAGGCCAAAGACCTCGCGAAGTTGGTTGCCCGCCGCCTGCTGGGGTCTGCTTTCGGCGCTCGGGCAGAGATCGTTCTTGGGATGATCTCCGGTGCCGCGGGCGGATTTCTGCTCAACCTGTTTTTCACGCGTGCCTTTCCAATGCGCGCGCTCGCCGCCGACGGGCGGCTGGAGCTCTACGTCTGCCTCGCGATCCCTCTCTTTTTGTCCGTTTTCTTCCTCTCGATCACGCTGCATGTCGGCCTGAGCACGGGGCTGAGCGAAGACTATGACCGCGAATGGTGGGCGCGAAGCGGCGCGGCCTTGCTCGTCGTCTGCGCGGCCTATGGCACCGGCGCGTTCGCCGTCATCGTCCTTCCGGTCCTGATCTTTCAAGCCCCGCAACTGGCTGCGCCGTTCGGTGGTCTTTCCGCGGTGGCTGCTTATCTCTCCTCGAAAGCGCTCAAAGGCGTCACGGCGAAAGACGAGCAGCGGAAGGCGTGGCTCCTGCCGCTGCTGCGAGTGGCTGCTGGCATCACGCTGCTGTTCGTCATCGCCGCCGTTTCGATTCTGTCGACGACGATCATTCGGGCGATCGGCGCCGGTTTCGATGGACAACGGCCCTTTTCGCCCGCCGCCGTGGAATTGCCGCGGCGCGTCTTCGGCCAATCCATCGAGCCGGGAACGTGGAATCACCTCATGGCATTACGTGAGACCACGTGGCCCACGGCGCTTTTGTTCCTGGTAGTGGCGCTGGCGCTGGCGGCCCTGATGTCGCGCGTGCTCAACGTCAACGTCTATTCAATGCACGGCATGTATCGCGACCGTCTGATTCGCGCGTATCTCGGCGCGTCGCGATGGCGGAGATGCCCAGACTCGTTCACCGGATTCGATCCTCAGGACGATCTGAAGATGGATGAACTGCGGCCGGAAATGCTGTGGCCTTCGTGCATCATCAACTTCGATGTCTTTGTCGATCGTCTGAAGAATTCGCAGGGGTGCAAGAGCCTGTGGGGCATGATCGGGGTGGACGTCCAAAATCGGATCTGCGCATACGAGGCGCGGCCCGAGCAACGCCGCATCCTGCGCGATGCTGCGCGTACCGCGGTTGTGGATGAGCTCAACCGGCTGATGCGCAGCCGCGACCTTCGCTATGACGTCCCGGCCAAGCCGTCCCTGGAGTTGATCCAGGCCAACCGCGGATACATCGATGAATGTTTCTCCAATCAGAAAAGCGAAATCATCAGAACGTTCGACCGCGCAGTCGACCTTCCGCTTCCTTCGGAGAAGTCGGTGGTCGGTGGTCCGGCGCGAAAGGCCACGGAGCCCATCTGCGGTCGGCCGCCCCTCCACATCCTCAACGCGACGCTGAATCTCGTGCACGGACGCAATCTTGCGTGGCAGGAGCGAAAAGCTGACTCGTTCACGATCTCGCCGCTGCATTGCGGCAACCGGTCCGTCGGCTACCGCGACTCGCTCGAGTATGCCGGCAGGATCTCTCTCGGCAGTTCGATGGCCATCAGCGGCGCGGCCGTCAGTCCCAATATGGGATCCAGGTCCTCGCCGGCCTTCACCTGTCTGATGGCGCTGTTCAATGCGCGCCTCGGCTGCTGGCTGGGGAATCCGAAAAAAGCCACCTATGGGCTGAACTCTCCCCGAAGCAGCGTCTTGGCGTTGTTGCGCGAGGCCCTCGGCTGGACCGACGACAATCACAACTTCGTCTTTCTTTCGGACGGAGGACATTTCGACAATCTCGGTTTGTACGAAATGGTCAAACGGCGCTGTGAGTTCATCGTCGTCTGTGATGCGACCGCCGACGGCGCGTACGCATTCGGCGATCTCGCCAAGTCTGTGCGCCAGATCCGGATCGATCTCGGCATTCCTATCGAGCCGCTGGAAACAAAGTACATCGGCCCCGAGGCCGGTGACGAATACGGGAAATACTGCGCGATCGGCGAAATTCGATACTGCAACGTAGACAGCAGCGCATCGGTCGGCCGACTGCTGTACATCAAACCCTGCGTGTATTCGGAGTGTCCGCCTGACGTCCGTAACTACGGCAGGAACCGCGTGACGTTTCCGCACGAGACGACTGCGGATCAGTTTTTCAGTGAGTCTCAATTCGAGAGCTATCGCGCCCTGGGCCGTTACATCATCGGACGCATCTGTGGGGACAAACCTGGCAAGGAAGCCTGGATCGCGGGCAACATGGACGAGTTCTTTACGAAAGCCGAGGATTATTTGGCCGCGAAACGCCCGCCGATTCGCAACGCGGCCGTTCGAACCGTGAAGGATGTTGCGGACTGGATGTCCGGGAGTTTCGCGGAAGTGTGACGCCGTTCTGGTATTCTCGTTCCAGGTCCGATGTCCCCAGAAGTAACGGCAGTCATCACCACTCACGCGCGCCCGCTTGCCGTGGGCGAGGCCCTCGCGTCGGTGTGCGCCGAGGTGCATCAGGATCTCGAAGTGATCGTCGTCGACGACGGCGGAACGTTCGTTGCTCCTCGCGGCGTCCGCGCGATCCACGGCTCCAACCTCGGCGTCGCGCGCGCCCGCAACCTCGGACTGGAACACGCACGCGGCGAGTTCGTCATCTATCTCGACGATGACGACGTCGCGTTGCCGAACCGCATCGCGAGCCTCTTGTCCGCGGCGCGGCAGCATCAGGCGAGCCTCTGCTTCGGAATAACGCGGCGCGTCGGCGCGGAGACGTTGCTTCCGGACGTTCCTACGCATCGCCCCTCGTCCGGCTTCGTCGGATTCGACGATCTGCTCACGTGCAATCCGCATGTGAACGCGGTGCTCGCGCGAACGGAAGCGTTGCGCGCCGCCGGCGGATTCGACGCCGGCGCGGACCACTTCGACGACTGGGCTGCATGGCTCCGCATGGCGGATCGCGGAGTGCGCATCTGGCAGATCGCCGAAACCGTTGCGGAGTGGCGGATCCACCCGCGCGGACTGTCCGGCCAAGTGCTCCACGTCGCCGCGATGAAGCGACGCATCCTCTCGCTCTTCGAACATCTTCAGCGCAGCCTGTCGAGCGGAAACGCCCGCGCCGTTGCGGCGGCACAGCAGCTCGTGGCCGCGAGCGACATCGTGACGTATGACGATTACGTCAGCGCGATGGCGGATGCGCGCGCCCTCGCGGCGTAGCGCCCGGTTTCTTTCCGTCCCGGCGCATCGTCTAAGCCTGCATGAACCCGTATGTTCGCCCGTTGACCATCACCGCGGCGCTGCTCGTGGCCGCACTCGTTACCGTCCTCCTTGCCGCGATCCCGATCGGGAGTGCGCCGCCGGTGCTGGCGCAGACCGCCTCCGCGGCGAAGATCGCGCCCGGGTCGTCCGCGCCTCCGCCTCCGCCGATCACGTTCGCGGATCCGGACGGGCAGGAGCTGATCCTCGAGGATCTCTCCGTGCGCGCGGCGATTCACGGAATGCTGTCGCTGACCGAGCTCGAGCTGCGCTTCCGCAATCCGCAGGCGCGGCGCATCGAGGGGCGCTTCACGTGCACGCTGCCGCCGAATGCGGCGATCAGCCGCTTCGCGAAGGAAGTGAACGGGCAGCTGATGGAAGGCGAGGTCGTGGAGCGGCTGCGCGCGAATCAGGTGTACGAGCAGTTCCTCCACCAGATGCGCGACCCGGCGCTCTTGGAGCAGGATCAGGGGAACCGCTTTTCGGCGCGCATTTTCCCGATCGAGGCCAATACGACGGTGCGCCTGCTCCTGTCGTACACGCAGCTCCTGCCGCTGCAGAACGGCACGCGCACGTACGCGCTGCCGCTGCGCGGAATGTCGAAAGTCAACAAGCTGACTTTCCGAGGATTCCTCACACCGATTCCGGCCCAGCAGGCGAGCGGCCAGCTGATGACGAGCAACGCGCAGGTGACGAGCTTCGACGAGACGGACTGGACTCCCGACCGCGACATCGTCATTCAATTGAAAGCGGATGACGCGCCGTCGTCGCAGATTCTGCGCTCTGGCGATTTCTACGTTGCGGCGCTGCGGCCTGGAGCGGCAGGCTTTAGCCTGCCGGACGATCGGCGGGCTGAAGCCCGCCGCTCCACTTCGAAATGGCGGTTCTACGTTGACACGTCGGCTTCGTCCGCCGAGGGCGCGCCGCATCGCATCCGGGCGCTCGAGCAGGTGCTCGCGGCACTGCCGGGCAGCGACGACGTGCAGCTGGTCGCCTTCGACCAGGAGGTCGTGCCGCTCGCGAACGGCTCCGCATCCGAAATGTCGCGGCGCGTCGGGGATCTGCTCCGCGCGCGCCTGTTCCTCGGCGGAACAGATCTCTCCACCGTGTACGCGGACGCCGCGCGCAGCGTGCGCGGCGATGCGTCGCGCGCGATCGTCTTCGCGAGCGATCTCGTCTCGACCCTCGGCGAGAAACCGTCCGCGCTGCCGTCAAACGCGGTCGTGCACGCGCTGATCCTCGGCAGCCGCGAAGACGCGCCGGCGGCGAAGGCGCTCGTTGCCGGACGCGGGCGCGTGATCCGCGTTCCGTTCACCGACGCGCTCGACGTCCGTGCCGGCGAGGCCGCGAACGATCTCCGCCGCCCCCTCGGCGCGAGCATCGACCTCGCCGACGCGGACGCGGAGTGGGTATACCCGTCGCACTTTGACGACGTCGCCGCGGGCGACGAAGTGCTCGTCGCCGGCAAGATCAAGGCCGGCGCGGAGCCGAAGATCGCGTCCGTGCCGGTGACGCGCATTGCCTCGACGTTCGCGCCGCTGCTCGAGCGCGAGGCCTATCGCGCGTACCTCGAATATCTGGCCGAGCGCGAAGCAAATGAGACCTCGGAGGCCGTGCGCCGCGCGCTGGCGACCGAGCAGGTGCGCATCAGCGTCGAGCAGCGCGTCGTCATTCCGCGCACGACGATGCTCGTGCTCGAAAGCGAATGGGACTACCAGCGCTTCGGACTCGACCGGCGCGCACTCGCGGACATCCTCACGATCGAAGCGGGCGGAATCGGCCGCGTGAATCGGCAGCGCGCCGATGTGCCCAGAACGGATATTCCGGTGACGATGCAGCCGCGACCGGAGGTGCGGCAGAAATCGGCCGCGACACTGCCTCCTGCGTCCGTGCCGCCGCCGGATTTCGTCGCTGCGCCGGTCGAGGCTCCGCCGAGCTTGGAACAGGGAGTCGAAGGCGGCGTTGAAGGCGGAGTGGTCGGCGGTGTTGTCGGTGGAGTCGCTGCCGGCACGGTGAGCGTGACCGCGGAGGCGCCGCCGATGGTCGACGCCGAAGCGCCGCTGCGCGTTGCGCCGGCGCCAGCGCCGGTGCCGCCGCCACCACCGCCGTCTCCCGCGGTTCCGCCGCCGCCCGCCCGCACGACGCGCAACGAAGCGGCGAAGCCGCAGGCGGTCGATTGGACGAAACGCGAGCGCGCGTCGCGCGCGCAGATCGCGGAGATGCAGGCGAAGCTGAAAGAGAATCCGCGTGACCGCGAGCTGTACAACCAGCTGAGCGAAGCGCTCGCGGCGTACGAGGAGTGGAGCGAGGTGCGCTCGCTCGCGCTGCGCTGGCAGCCGTACGATCCGGAGAACCCGCAGGTGTACGAGGTTCTCGGTCTCGCCGACGAGCAGCTCGGCAAGGAAGGCGAAGCCGCGCGCGCGTTCGCGTCGCTGATCGAGATCGCGCCGGCGAAGACGGAGCTGCTGCAGCGCGCGGGCCTCCTGCTGCTGCGCGCGCATCGGGCGAAGCTCGCCGAGACGCCGCTGCGCAAGGCGCTCGAAGTGCGCCCCGACCGCGCGAACGGTTATCGCCATCTCGCGCTGATGCTCTGGCGCGAAGGGCGCGTCGAGGAAGCGGCGCGCGTCCTCGAGTCGGCCACGCGGCAGCAGTTCCCGGGCTGGTACGGCAACGTGGAACGCGTCATCCGCGAGGAGCTCGGCTACGTCTATCGCGCGTGGATGGAGAAGGATCCGTCGAAGCGCGAGGAGATCGCCGACCGCGCCCGCGAGCATCAGGTCGACCTCGACCGCACCGACGCTCTGCGCATCACCCTGGCCTGGGAGACCGAC
>DATFHJ010000235.1:0-12093 GCA_035248585.1 Thermoanaerobaculia bacterium | reverse complement strand
ACGCCGGGCGGGCTGGAGACGTCGATGCGGCGGATGATCGAGCGGATCATCAAGTCGAAGGTGCCGGTCATCGTCTACGTCGCGCCGAGCGGCTCGCGCGCCGCGTCGGCCGGCTTCTTCATCCTCGTGGCCGCGGACGTCGCGGCGATGGCGCCGGGCACGAACACCGGCGCCGCGCACCCGGTCCTGATTGGGCAGGAGCTCGACGACGTGATGAAGATGAAGCTGCAGAACGACGCCGCGGCGTTCATCCGCAGCATCGCTCAGCGCCGCGGCCGCAACGTGAAAGCGGCGGAGAGCGGCGTGCGCGAGGCGAAGTCGTTCACGGAAGACGAAGCGCTCGCGCTGAAGCTGGTCGACGTCGTCGCCGCGAACGTGCCGTCGCTGCTGCGATGGGCGGACGGGAAAACGATCAAACGTTTCGACGGCACGACGACCGTGCTGCACGTCGCGAACAAGCCGGTCATCGAATACGAAATGACGCTCCGCCAGCGCGTGCTGTCGAAGATCATGGATCCGAACATTCTCTTCATCCTTCTTGCCGTCGGCGCGCTCGCGCTGTACGCGGAGTTCAATCATCCCGGCGCGATCCTGCCGGGCGTCGTCGGCCTGATCTGCGTCGTGCTGGCGATCTTCGCCATGAACCTGCTGCCGACGCGCTTCGCCGCGTTCGCGCTCGTCCTCGTCGCCTTCGTCCTCTTCGCGCTCGAGGCAAAGTTCACCTCCTACGGCGTCCTCGGCACGGGCGGCGTGATTTGCATGATCATTGGTGCGATGCTGCTCGTCGATGGACCGATTCCGGAGATGCGCGTGCAGCTGATGACGGCCATCGCCGTGAGCGTGCCGATCGGCGCGATCGCGATCTTCCTGATGACGCTCGTCATGCGCGCGCACAAGAACCGCGTCACGACAGGAACCGAGGGAATGATCGGCGAGATCGGCGTCGCGCGAACGTCAGTCGCGGCCGAGGGCAAAGTGTTCGTGCACGGAGAGCTGTGGAATGCGACCGCGCGCACGTCGATCGCCGAAGGCGCGCGCGTTCGGGTGCGGGCGATCGAAGGATTACGAGTGGTGGTGGAGCCCGCAGACTAGTGGAGCGGCGGGCTTCAGCCCGCCGATGGACCTTCCGGCGGGCTGAAGCCCGCCGCTCCATTTTTCTTCACCCACGGCAACTCCCAGCGCCCCTCTTCCTCATCCAGCTTCGGCAGCGGCACCGGTTTGCCGAGGCGTTTGAGTTGCGTGAGCTCCCAGAGCTTCGCGTATTTCCAGAACGTGTAATAGACGTGCATGCCGACGGAGATGATGCCGCGTGTGCCGTCGAGAAATCCGAGGTTGAAAACATAGTCGCGCACGAACTTGCCGATGGTGTGGCTGAAGATGCCCCAGAGCCCTGTCGTCTTGCCGTCGATGTACATCTGCGCCGAGGCCCAGTTCGCGTAGCGCGTCATCTTCGCGATCATGTGATCGAACGTGCGGATGTAGTAGTGCTCCATCTTGTGCCGCAGGTCGAACGTCGGTCCGTCGACGACGAGGTCCGCGTGCACGCGCTTGTTCGGATAGCGCGCGTGTCCGCGGTGAAAGAGACGCGTGACGCGGTCGCGCTGCAGGCCGCTGTATTTCACTTCCTTCCCGAGCATGAAGTTGCGGCGGCCGACCGAGTACGCCCAGTGATCGAGCGGACCTTCGAGCGTGCGGAGCATCTCGTCGCGCAGCGGCGGCGTGACGCGCTCGTCGGCGTCGATAACGAAGATCCAGTCGTGCGCCGCGCGGTCGATGGCCCAGTTTTTCTGGGACGCGGCGCCGAGGTACTCGCGCTGCTCGACGCGCACGCGCGGAAACTTCTCGCGCACCCGCTCGACGGTGCCGTCGGTCGAGAACGAGTCGACGAGATAGATCTCGTCCGCGAACTCGATCGAGCGAACGACGTCCTCGATGTTCTCGATTTCGTTGAGCGTGTGGATGATCGCCGTGAACGGCTGACGCGCCATGGCCGCGCGCATTCTAGAATTACGCGCCATGAGCAACAAACGCGTGCTTCTTCTTCTCCTCGCCTTCGCGTTCGTTTCGTGCGCCACGCAGCGGCGCTCCACGGTGCTGATGAGCGGCAAACGCGCCGGCACGCAGGTCGTCACCACGCGCGGCAACGAGGTCACGGTCGACTTCGAATACAACGACCGCGGCCGCGGCCCGAAGACGCACACGGTCATGAAGCTGAAGGACGAGGTGCCGGTGTCGATGCAGACCACCGGCAACGACTACCTGAAGCAGAAGATCGAGGAGCGCTTCACGGTCGAAAACGGCATGGCCGTGTGGAAGAACACCTCCGAGTCGGGCCAGGACGAGCCGGGCAAGCTCTACGCGAGCATGTACGGGCCTCCCGAGGAAGCCGGCATCCTCACCGCGGCGGTGCTGCGTGCCGGCGGGAAGATGCCGATCGCCGGCGGCGGCGAGGTGTCGGTGCGCAAAGTCGGCGATGCGAATCTGCGCGGCACGCACGTCGCGGCGTACGAAGTGAGCGGCTTCGGCCTGCAGCCGTTCGAGGTCTGGCTCGACGATCAGAATCACTACTTCGGCACCGTGTCGTCGTGGTTCTCCACGATCCGCGAGGGATTCGAGGGCGACATCAAGCAGCTTGTCGACGCCCAGGACGCGCGCAAGCGCGAGCGCGGCAAGGCGCTCGCGGCGAAGCTGACGCGCCGCCCCGCCGGCGATCGCCTCCTCGTCACGAACGCGCGCATTTTCGATCCGCGCACCGGCACCGTGTCGGAGCCGCGGATCATCGTCGTGGAAGGGAACCGCATCGTCTCCGTCGACAACACCGGCACCGCGCGCAACGCCGCCGATCTCATCGACGCCGGCGGCAAGGTGGTGCTGCCAGGCCTGTGGGACATGCACGTGCACATCGGCGAGACCGACTCGATGTTGCAGATCGCCGCCGGCGTCACGTCCGCGCGCGACCTCGGCAACGATGCCGATTCGCTCCTCGAGCTGAAGCGCAAGATCGAGAACGGCGAGGCCATCGGACCGCGCCTCGTGATGGCGGGACTCATCGATGGCCGCGGGCAGTATCAGGGCCCGACGAAGCTGCTCGTCGACACCGAAGAAGAGGGTCGCCAGGTGATCGACGTCCTCGTCTCGAAGGGCTACGAGGGGCTGAAGATTTACAGCTCGATCAAGCCGGAGCTCGTGCCGTTCCTGACGCGCTACGCGCATGAGAAAGGATTGCGCGTGAGCGGGCACATCCCCGCGGGCATGACCGCGTCGCAGGCGGTGGACGCCGGCTACGACGAGATTCAGCACGTGAACATGCTGTTCCTCAACTTCATGCCGGACGTGAAGGAGACGCGCACGCCGGCGCGCTTCACCGAGCCCGCGAATCGCGGAGCGGATCTCGACGTCAACTCGGCGGAGGTGCGCGCGTTTCTCGCGAAGCTGAAAGCGAAGAATGTGACGATCGATCCGACCGTGAACGTCTTCGAGAACATGTTCACCGCGCGCACCGGCTCGCTCGATCCCAGCTACGCCATGATCGCCGACCGCCTGCCGCCGCAAATCCGGCGCACGCTCTACACCGGCGGCCTTCCGGTGCCGGAAGGAAAGGACCTGCAATACCGCGCGTCGTTCCAGCGGATGCTCGATTTCATCAAAGCCGCGCATGACGCGGGCGTGACGATCGTCGCCGGCACCGACGCGTTCTCGGGCTTCGCCCTGCATCGCGAGTTCGAGCTCTACGTCCTCGCCGGCCTCACTCCCGCCGAAGTGCTGCGCCTCGCCACGCTCACTCCCGCGGAGCTGCTCAAGCGCGACAAAGACCTCGGCACGATCGAGCCCGGCAAGCTCGCCGACTTCATCTTCGTCGACGGCGACCCGACGAAAAACATCAGCGACATCCGCAAGGTGACGACGGTGGTGAAGGACGGGAAGGTGTACGACGCGAAGGCGGTGTACGCGGAGTTGGGGATCCGGTAAAAAGTGGAGGACAGGCACTCCTGCCTGTCCTGAGCGAAGCGATAAGCCCGGACAGGCAGGAGTGCCTGTCCTCCACTTACAGCGTGTAGTTCTTTTCCAGCAGCACCCGCGCGCGCCGGTCGCGCAGGTTGCGGATCTGCGACTCGATGTCGCGTTCGTACGGAATCTTGCGATGGCTCGCGTAGACCGGCGCGTCGACGGTGATTTTCTTGAGCTCGTCGCCGAATGTCTGCGGCGAGAGATGCGCGGTCTCATCCGCCAGCGATTGCTGATCGTTCGGAAACGAGGCCTCGGTCACGACGGCGACGACGTTCTGAGTCTTGTTCGTCCGCTTCCAGATCTCCTGCGTCGGGCCCGTGTCGCCGGTGAAGACGATGGCCTGTCCACCCATCTCCACGATCACGCCAGCGGCGGGAATGGCGTGGTCGACGGCGACGGCGGTCAGGCCGACGTCATTGAAGACGATCCGTTTTCCCGGCGTGAGGGCGCGGTATTGCACGCCCGGTTTGTTCGTGAGCGGCGAGATGATCCCGGAGAAGTCGGGCCAGACCACGCCGTTGAAGACGTCGCGCGCGAGGATGTCCATGACTTCCTTCGACGCGAACACGGTCAGCGGCGGCGCCTGCTGGCTGAAGCGATTGTGAATGAGATGCGGCAGGTCGCGGATGTGATCGGCGTGCGGATGGGTGATGAAGACGCCCTGGATGCGCGCCTGCTGGGCGAAGGAGAGCTTGGAGGTCAACGTGCCGGCGTCGACGGCCAGCCAGTCGTCGAGCAGATAGCCGGTCAGATTGTGTTCCGCATCCGACGCACCATAGGCGCCGAGCACCTTCAGCCGCATCTCCCGTCCTTCACTCTCTTGCGCTTGCGCGATGGGGACTAGCCACTATTCTTGCAGCGGACCTACGGGTTGTCCAGCGAAGTGACGCGCCTCACAGTACTTCCCGATGCGGCCCTTGCGCCGTTTCATCCCGCGGTGCGGGAGTGGTTTGCCGCGTCGTTCGCCGCGCCGACGCGCGCCCAGCAGCTCGGCTGGCCGGCCATCGCCAACGGCGAGCACACGCTCATCACCGCGCCCACCGGCAGCGGCAAAACGCTGACGGCGTTTCTCTGGGCGATCAATCAATTGATGTTCGTGCCGCGCCCCGAAAAGGAGCGCCGCTGCCGCGTGATTTACGTCTCGCCGCTGAAGGCGCTCGCCGTCGACGTCGAGCGCAACCTGCGCGCGCCGCTCATCGGCATCGCCAACGTCGCCCAGTCGCGCGCCGACGCCGTGACCCTCCCCGAGATCGCCATCCGCACCGGCGACACCCCGCAATCCGAACGCGCCAGATTCGCCCGCGACCCCGCCGACATCCTCATCACCACGCCCGAATCGCTGTATTTGATGATGACCTCCAATGCGAGGGAAATGCTCCGCGGCATCGAGACCATCATCATCGACGAGATCCACGCCCTCGTCCCGAACAAACGCGGCGCGCACATGGCGCTGTCTTTGGAGCGATTAGCGATGCGGTGCGAGCGCGAGCCGCAGAGGATTGGGCTTTCCGCGACGCAGCGGCCGTTGGAAGAGGTCGCTCGCTTCCTGGGTGGAGCGGCGGGCTTCAGCCCGCCGGAAAATGTCGGCGGGCTAAAGCCCGCCGCTCCACAGATTCATGACGAATTTGCGGATCACGCGAAGACGCAATTCCGCCCCGTCACCATCATCAACACCGGCGAGAAAAAACAACTCACCCTCAAGGTGGAAGTGCCGGTCGAAGACATGGCCAAGGTCGCCGAGTCGCTGGAGATCGCGAGCGGGCCGGCGTCCGCGGGGCCGCGGGCGCCTTCGATCTGGCCGGCGGTGCATCCGCGTCTGCTCGAGCTCATTCGCGCGCACACGTCCACGCTCATCTTCGTCAACTCGCGGCGGCTCGCGGAACGGTTGGCGGCGGCACTCAACGAGCTCGCGGGCGAGACGCTCGTGCAATCGCATCACGGATCCATCGCTCGCGCGCAGCGCGTGGAGATCGAAGACGCGTTGAAGTCGGGACGGTTGCCGGCGCTTGTGGCGACGTCGTCGCTGGAGCTCGGCATCGATATGGGGGCAATCGATCTCGTCATTCAGATCGAGGCTCCGCCGTCGATCGCGTCGGGGATGCAGCGCATCGGACGTGCGAGCCACCAGGTCGGCGCGGCGTCGAGCGGGATCATCTTCCCGAAGTTCCGCGGCGATCTCGTCGCCTGCGCCGCGGTCGCCGAGGCGATGCATGAGGGTACGATCGAACCGACGCGGTACCCGAGGAACCCGCTGGATGTGCTCGCGCAACAGTTGGTGGCGATGGTGGCGGTCGACTCGTGGAACGCGGACGAGTTGTTCGCGACGATCCACCGCGCCGCGCCGTTCGCGGAGCTGAGTCGCACCGCGTTCGACGGCGTGCTGGACATGCTCTCCGGCATGTACCCGTCCGATGAATTCGCGGAGCTGCGGCCGCGGCTCACGTGGGATCGCGTCGCCAACACGCTCACCGCACGCGAAGGCGCGAAGCACGTGGCCATCACCAGCGGCGGCACCATTCCCGACCGTGGTCTGTACGGCGTCTTCCTCGCCGGCGCGGAGAAGAATCAGTCGGCGCGCGTCGGCGAGCTCGATGAAGAGATGGTCTTCGAGGCCTCGGTCGGCGAGACGTTCATCCTCGGCGCGTCGACGTGGCGCATCGAAGACATCACCCACGACAAAGTCATCGTCACGCCCGCGCCGGGCCAGCCGGGCAAGATGCCGTTCTGGAAAGCCGACGCCGCGGAGCGAACGGTTCCTTTCGGGGAAGCGATTGGAAAGCTCGTGCGCGAGATCCGCGAAGCGAAGCGCGGCGATGCGATCAAGCGGCTCGTCAAGAAACACGATCTCGATGAGCTGGCCGCACAGAATTTCCTCCAGTATCTAAAGGATCAGGAAGAAGCGACCGGCGCGGTGCCGGACGACCGCACGATCGTCATCGAGCGTGTCACCGACGAGCTGGGCGACTGGCGCGTCTGCGTGCTCTCGCCGTTCGGCGGAAAGATTCACGCCCCGTGGGCGATGGCCGTCGCTGCGAAAGTGCGCAACGAGCTGGCCATCGACATCGAGACGATGTGGGCCGACGACGGCTTCATCGTCCGCTTTCCCGAAACCGATCAGCCTCCGGCCGCGGAGCTGATGCTGCCCGATCCCGACGAAGTGGAGCAGCTCATCCTCCGCCAGCTCGGCGCGAGCTCGATGTTCGCGGCGAAATTCCGTGAGGCGGCGGCCCGCGCGCTCCTCCTGCCGCGGAGGCGCGTGCAGGGACGCACGCCGCTGTGGCAGCAACGCAAGCGGGCGTACGACCTGCTGCAGGTCGCCTCGCGATTCGGCTCGTTCCCGATCATCCTCGAGGCCTATCGCGAGACGCTGCGCGATGTCTTCGATGTGCCGGCGCTCGTCGACCTCACGAAGCGCATCCGCGCGCGCACAATTCGCGTCGTCACCGCCGACACCGACAAGCCTTCACCCTTCGCGGCGTCGGTGCTGTTCCGCTACGTCGCGAATTTTCTCTACGATGGCGATGCGCCGCTCGCCGAGCGCCGCGCGCAGGCGCTGGCCATCGATCAATCGCAGCTGCGCGAGCTGTTAGGCGAGCCGGAGCTGCGCGAGCTGCTCGATCCCGGAGCGCTCGAACAGACGGAGCTCGAGCTGCAGTATCTGACCGAGGAGCGAAAGGCGCGCAGCGCCGATGCGATTCATGACCTGCTGCTGCGCCTCGGCGATCTTTCCGCGGAGGAGATCGCCCAACGCTCCAACGTCGATGCGACGCGCGAGCTGTTGAAGCAGCGCCGTATTCTCGAAGTGAACGTCGCGAAAGAAAAGCGCTTCATCGCCATCGAAGACGCCGCGCGTTATCGCGACGCGCTCGGCACTCCGATCCCGCACGGCGTCGCGGAGCGCTATCTGCAACCGGTCGCCGATCCGGTCGGCGATCTCGTCCTCCGCTTCGCGCGCACGCACGGCCCGTTCACGCCGGCCGACGTCGCGCGCCGCTACGGCCTCGGCGTGGCCGTGGCGACGGTGACGATGGAGCGCTTCGTCGAGCGCGGCCGCCTGATCGAAGGCGAGTTCCGCCCGAACGGCACGCAGCGCGAGTGGTGCGACGCCGACGTCCTGCGCACGATCCGCCGCCGGTCGCTGGCGAAGCTGCGCAAAGAAGCGGAGCCCGTCGACCCGCCGGTCCTCGCGCGTCTCTTCACGAACTGGCAGCACGCGACGAAGAAGCGCCGCGGCCTCGACGCCCTGCTCGAAGTGATCGAGTCGCTGCAGGGCTTCCCGATGGCCGCGTCGATTTTCGAGAGCGAGATCCTCTCCGCAAGAATCGAAGACTACAAGCCGTCCGACCTCGACACCCTCAGCGCCGCCGGCGAGATCGTGTGGGCCGGCGTAGAGCCGTTAGGCGAAAAAGACGGAAGAATCGCCCTCTACTTAACCGACCACGCCCCCCTCCTACACCGTCCTACAGGTCCTATCGGACCTACCAGTCCTATAGGACAGTACCTTCAGGCGCACGGCGCCTCATTCTTCGAGCAAATGCAGTCCGCACTCGGCGGCTTCCCGAAAGACCTGGTCGATGCTCTCTGGGATCTTGTCTGGCAAGGCGCGCTCACGAACGACACCTTCCACGCGCTGCGCGCGTACACCCGCCCGAAACAGCCGCGCGCGAGCGGTTTTCGCTCGCGAAGAATCGCGCCGGCCTCGACGCAAGGCCGCTGGTCGCTCGTACCGCCGCCGCGCGGCACGGAGACCGAGCGCGCGACGGCGCTCGCGCAGCAGATGCTCGCGCGCTACGGCATCGTCACGCGCGAAGCGCCGAACATCGCGTCGGTCTATCCGGTGCTGAAGGGGATGGAAGAAGCCGGCCGCATCCGCCGCGGCTATTTCGTCGCCGGCCTCGGCGCGACCCAATTCGCGAGCGCGGGTGCCGTCGATCTGCTCCGCGCGCTGCGCGAAGAGCCGGAGAAGGCAGAAGTAGTGATGCTGGCTGCGACCGATCCCGCGAATCCGTACGGTGCCGTCGTGAAGTGGCCCGAGTCTCCTTGGACGCTTTCGCGCAGCGTCGGCGCGCAGGTGATCCTCGTCAACGGCCTCATGGCGACGTACCTCTCGCGCGGCGAAAAGCAGCTGTACGTCTTCCTCCCGGAAAACGAGCCGCTGCGCTCGACGGTCGCGCGCGCGGTCGCGGAAACGCTCGCCGGCCGCGGCGCCATGCTCATCGCCGAGATCAACGACGAGCCCGCGGCCCGCAGCCCGCTCGCGCCGTTCCTCGCCGAAGCGGGCTTCGCCGCGACGGCGATGGGCTATCAAATGCGTCGCCGCCATGCCTGAGGGAGACACGATCCATCGCGCCGCGCGCACGCTGCACGCGGCGCTGGCCGGACGCACCGTCACGCGATTCGAGACCGTGCTCCCCAAGCTCGCGCGTGTCGAAGTCGCCGGCCGCACCATCGAAGGCGTGCGCGCCGAAGGAAAGAACCTGCTGATGGATTTCTCCGGCGACCTGCATCTGCACACGCACATGCGCATGCACGGCAGCTGGCATCTCTATCGTCCCGGCGAGCGCTGGCGGAAACGGCGCAGCGACATGCGCATCGTCCTCGAGACCGACACCTGGATCGCAGTCGGCTTCAACATCCCCGTGGCCTCATTCGACGCCGTGATCGAAATTGGTCCCGATTTTCTGGCCGAGTCGTTCGACGCCGATGAAGCGCTGCGCCGCATGCGAGAGCGCGACGCGGACGAGATCGCGGACGTCCTGCTCAACCAGCGTGTCGCCGCCGGGATCGGCAACGAGTACAAGTCGGAAGTGCTGTTCCTCGGACGGATCAATCCGTTTGCGCCAACCGCAAAACTCACCGACGAGCAACTGCGTGAGCTGCTGCGCATCGCGCGCAAGCTGATGGTCGCGAACATTCAAAAGCGGGCGCCGGGCCGCAACACGACGTTCAGCCTCGACCGCTCGCAGTCCAAGTACGTCTATGGACGCGCAGGCAAGCCGTGCCGCAAGTGCGGCACTCCGGTCTTGGTGAAACGGCAGGGGCGCGACGCGCGACTCACGTTCTGGTGTCCGCGCTGCCAGCCCGTATAATGCGCGGGCTATGGCGATCATCCTTCCGAACGGATTGACCCCACAGGAAATACGGGTGCTGCAGGAGTTCCGGCGCCTGAACGCCGAATCGCTCACGCTCGAGCAGATCAAGGCCATCAAACATCCCACCGGCGGCGGCGAGGCTCCGGCGGTCTCGCTGGTCGACAAAGGCTGGCTGGAGACGAACGGAAACCGGGAGACGTTCGGAGTCACGCAGAAAGCCAAGGACTTTCTTGCAATTGACGCCAAGCCGCTGGTCGAGGGAAGCGGCGAAGCCGCCGAGGTCGAAGAGGTTTGATGCACAAGGATCGTTGCACTGTGCAAATCCGATAAACAGCGCCTTTTCAGTTACTTAGCCAGAACGGCCATTTTCCATTCTCGGCGGGTCAAGCGCTGACACCCTCCTAAACTTTGTTGACTCAAGCACTTAACGGAGATACGATGTCGGCCTGAGGACTGAAATGACGCATGGCGACAAAGCAAAAGCCAAAAAAGCAGCCAGCCAAGCCTCAGGGAGCAAAAAAACCAGCAAAGCCGTCGTCGAAGCCAGCCAAGGCGGCAAAAACGGCAAAGGCGCCAAAGCCGGCAAAGAAGGCGGCGGAAAAAAAGCCGAAGCCAGCCCCAAAGCCGCAGAAGCCCCCAAAAAGCAGCAAGCCGGCTCCAAAGCCGAAGCCGTCCCCAAAGCCAGCGCCGGCAAAGGCGGCGGCTCCAACGGCGGCAAGCCCGCGCCCCGCGCCTCCGGCGGCGAAGGCGGCTTCACCAACCCCGTCATCGGCAACGCCTTCAAGCGGGCTCTCAAGAAGTATCCCAACGCTTTCCGGCGGCTCACCGACTAACGGCGGCGTTCGATATCTGACGGTGCAGGATGTCATTGAGCTGCATCGCGCGGTGTCGTCCGAGTTCGGCGGCACGCAGGCGCATCCCGGCGTCGTCGAATCGCAATTCGGTCTCGTCTCCGCCGTCCAACGCCCCCAAGTTACGACCCTCGGCCGCGAGGCCTATCCGGGCTTCGCCGACAAAGTCGCGGCGTTCGTCTTCGCGCTGCTGCAGGCGCGCCCGTTCCGCGGCGGCAATCGCCGCGTCGCGCTGGCGTCGCTCGTCGCGTTCTGCGAGTTGAACAACCGCGCCGTCGACACGCGCATCTTCGACGAGAAGACCGCGGAGACGCTGCTCAAGCGCGCGGGGTCGTATCGCGAGCTCGGAATCCCGCCGGAGAACGTCTTCCGCGAATTGCGCGAAGTGATGACGCGCGCGATCGTTGCCGGTCAGTAGGGCAGGCCAGTAGGCATGCATCGTGATCCTCCCCGCGCGGGGAGGATCCATGGCTGCAAAGAAAAAACCGGCTGACGCCATCGCGTTGCTCAAACAGGATCACGAAAAAGTCCGAGGACTGCTCGGACAGCTCGAGAACGCGACCGGCGCGCGCCGGAGCAAGCTGCTCGCGCAGGTCGAGCAGGAGCTGAAAATCCACACGACGATCGAAGAAGAGATTTTCTATCCCGCCTATCGCGATGCGGCGCGGAAGAAGGAAGACAAGAAGCTCTACTTCGAGGCCGTCGAGGAACATCACGTCGTCGACCTGGTGATGCCGGAAGTGAGCGAAGGCGCGACGCCCGAAGAGCTGAAGGCAAAGGCCAAAGTGCTCAAGGATCTCGTCGAGCATCACGCCGACGAGGAAGAGAAGCAGATGTTTCCGCGCGCGAAGAAGGCGCTCGAGCGCGACGAATTGCGCGAGCTCGGCGAGCGGATGGAGACGCGGAAGAAAGAGTTGGGCGCGCGCTGAGCATGTGGGTGCCGCTGCCCTCAGCGGCACCGCGACCGCTGAGGCAGCGGTCGCCACATTACGTCTTCTTCTGATCTTCGGCCGCTTTGCGATGCAGCTCGGCGTTGATGCGCCCGAGGAGAATGCGCGCCACGCGGAGATCATGACCGGCGTCGATCAGGAGCAGGGTCAGATCGCCGCCGCCCCACATCAGGCCCGCCAGGACGAGCATCT
>DATFHJ010000234.1:0-3728 GCA_035248585.1 Thermoanaerobaculia bacterium | reverse complement strand
CGGTGGTTTGCGCGTTCGCGATCGCTTGGTGCTGGATCGTGCTGCAGAAGCGCCTGCAAGAACGATGGACGTGGCTGTTCCTCACGCTCTTCGCGCTCACCGCGCTCCTTGCCTTCGCGGACACGCTGCTGCATTCGGCGGCCATTCCCGGCCTGTACATGGGCGAGGCGATGCGCGCCGAGCCGAAGTGGGCGCTGGAGTTTCAGGCGAATCGCCTGGTGATTGGCGCTGTGCCGCCGGGGCCGCGGTTCACGCGCGCGAATGGGATCGCGATCGCGGCGCAGCTCTACATCGCCTTCTTCGCCTCGGCGTTTTTCTGGATCCTCGCGAAAGCGCGGCTGTTGCCGCGTTCCGCGCCGCTCGCGTTTCTCGCGATCTGGTTACTGAGCGGCGTGCGGTTTTTGTTTTGAGACCAGCCAGACGTCGGGCACCGGCGTCTCGATGATGGCGCCGCTCGCGCGCAGCCGCTCGAAGCAGGCGCGCACGACGGGGAGCTTCTCGCCGGGATCGCCGAGGAAGCGCACATTGCCGGCGAGCTTGCAGGGAGGGAGATCGCTCTCGCGCACTTCGCCGAGCTTCGTTGCGGCAGGAATCGCGTCGTCGAAGCCGAACCACCAATAGCTCGCGTCGCGCGCGCCGATGGGATGCCAGCGCGTTCCCATCCAGACCGTTTCGTTCGCGCCGAGGCGCGCATTCATCCATTGCGACCACCGCCAGTACGACTCGCGCAGCGAGCGTTGCGGCGGGATGTGATCGAGCGCGAGGACGAGCGCGAGTACGGTGAGCGTGATCGGGATGACGGCGCGCATGCGCTGCGGCGCGAGCGCGAGGAGCGCGGCGGCGGCGAAGCTCCACATCGGCCAGAAGCGGAAATCGGTGTTGGGGTAGAAGAGGAAGCGCATTTCGGCGAGGGAGGAGAGAGATAGGACCACAAACAGGATTGCCAGTTTGTTCGTGCGTTGGCGCCATAGGACGAATAGGACGGCCAGGACGACGATAGGTGGGCGCAGGAGCCAGGGGCAGCGCATCGTCCAGCTGGCGTCCGTCGGGGTCAGCTCGAGCCAGATGGCGCGGGAGAAGGTGACGACGTAGTGCCAGGCCGTGCCGAGGTCTGCGAGGGAGGCCGTGATCGCGATTGCGGCGAGGGCGACGGCGATGGCGGCGGCGATCGCGCGCATGTTCGGGCGCGCGAGAAACACGATCGCGATGACGAGGCTTTCCAGCGGCCACTTTGGAAGGATCGTCGCGGCGACGAAGACGAGGCCCATTCCGGAGCCGCGCAGCCATTCATTGCGCGCGAGCAGCACGAGCGCGGCGCCGCTCCACCAGCAGGCCAGCGCGGGCGACTCTGCGCGGATGTCGCCGATGCCGTTGCGCCAGAGGCTGCCCGCGGCGAGCAGCAGGGCGATGAAGATCAGCGGCGCGGAGAGGTTCCCCGCGGCGCGATAGACGATCAGCGCGGCGCTGAGGATGGCGATGGCCGCGGACGCGCCGGCGAGCAGCCGCGCGCGGGCGACGTAATGCACCGTGTCGTCGCCGGCGAGCAGCGACAGCATGCCGGCGAAGAGCGGCGGGTGATGCTCGAAGAAATCGCGATAGATCCGCTCGCCGTGCGCGATGCGCGTGCCGCTGTGCAGATGCTGCACTTCGTCGAGATGCGGCGGGCGGGCGAGGTCGCGGTATTGCGCGATCGCGAAAATCGCGGCGAGAAAGAGAAACGCGGCCGTGATCGCGATCCGCGCGGCCGTCACATGAGCACCGGCCCTTCGGGCGAGATGAAGAGCGTCGTGACGTCGTCCGGCACGATCAGGACGCCGATCGTGTTCGGGACGTTCGACTGCAGCGACACGTGCGCGTGCTTCTTCAGCGTGAACACCGGCGCGTCGACCGGAACGCCGTCGACGACGAGCTGCAACTGCCGGCGGTCGACCTGCGGCAATCGCTTCAGGTCGACCTCGTACGTCGTCGCATCCGTGCCGGCCGTGATCGCGTAGTCGAACGGCGTGAAAAACCACGGATGCTTCGGCAGGAGCTCGCTGGCGACGAGGCGATAGCGCCCCGCGCGCGGCGCCCGCCAGTTCGCGCGCTGGCCTTTCTCGAGCGTTCCGCTGAGTCCCGGAATCCAGAGGTCGCGATACAGCGGCACGTAGTGATGGGCCACGTACAGGCCGGCGTCGGGAAACTGCAGGAACCAGAAGCGGACGCGGACGCTGTGCAGGATCGCGGCGGGCGGATCCTGCATCAGCTCGTGCGAGCGGTACGGCGGAATGAGATTGCGCTGCGCGGCGATGCGGACGACCGAGGGCAGGAACCAGTAGCGATACGCCGGCTCGCGCCGCAGCGCCGCGCCGACGCCATCCCACACTTTTTCCGCGGGCAGCGTGCGCCGGTCGACTTCGCGCATCACCGCGTCGTGGTACTGCATCGGGACGTGCGTGTTCGAACGCGTGAAGCGGGCCAGCTGAACGACGAGCACCACGGCGATGCCGGCGACGGTGAGGTTGCGGATCAGACCGGGACGCACCATCGCCGCGGCGAGCGGCACGAGGAGCAGGAGCGTCGTCTGCAGGTGATAGGGATAGTGCACGCCGAGGCGGGCCAGGGCCAACACGCTGAGGATCGCGAGGAGCGCGATGAGCTGCAGAATGCCGGGCTTTCGCAGCTCGCGGAGCGCAAGCAACGCGCACGCGAAGCCGGCGAGGTACAACGCCATCGCCGCGACGTCGATCATCGTGAACGGCTTCATCAGGATCGGGAAGAACGTGCCGGCGCTCTCCGCCATCACGCGGTCGGCGACGACGTTGAGGCGCATCGCTTCGCGAAACTCGTCGACGGCGCCGGCGGCCACGAGCCAGCCGCAGAACGCCGCCGCGACGGCGAGCGCGCCCGGCGCCATCCAGAGCGCGCGCGGATTCCAGCGCCAGCGCCGCTCGCGCACGTCGGCGAAGGCGAAGAGGCCGGCCGTGACGACGACGAGATAGACGAGGCGCAGATTCGACAGCACGGCGGCGGACATGAGCGCGCCGAAGGCGAGCCACGCGCGCGGTGATTGCGGGCGCCGGAAGACCAGCGCGACCGCGAGCAGGAACGCGGCATCTCCCGGAATGTCGACGCGGTACTCGACCGCGGACTCGACGAAGAGCGGCGACGCGAGGAGCGCGCAGACCGCGATCCACGCGTGAGAGCGCTCGATGCCGGCATCGCGCATAAGACGAAATAGGACTGCGAGGGTTAGGACCCATAGGACGAGTTGGGCCCAGCGCATCAGCACGATCGCCGCCGTGCCCGGGCTGTCGATCAGCGCGGCGAACGGCGCGAACAGAAACCATTGCAGCGGCAGGTGATGCTCCCAGAAGTCGCGGAACGGCATCCGCCCCTCGGCGATCCATTTCGTGGCCCGGTAGAACTCGATCTCGTCCCACACCACGGAATGCGCCCACTGCAGGTTGAGAAGGACGTATCCCACCGCGGCGCCGATCAGCGGGAGGAGGTACCGCGGGTGCTTCATCTCCCGCGCAGCGTAGCAGAGGGCGGAGTGCAGAAGGGCAGAGGGCAGATGAGATATCTTCCGCACCGTTGCCAAACGCCTCCCCCACCCGCACCGCCGTGATCATCGGCGCCGGTCCGGCCGGACTGACGGCGGCGTACGAACTGCTGGAGCGCACGGACATCCGGCCGATCGTGCTGGAGGCGACGGACGAGCTGGGCGGGATCGCCCGCACCGTCAA
>DATFHJ010000233.1:0-7758 GCA_035248585.1 Thermoanaerobaculia bacterium | reverse complement strand
GCGCGACGAGCCGCCGTGTCATGCAAATCAGAAGCTCACTTTCAGGCCGACCTGTTCGCGGCGGCCGAGGGACACCACACAATTGGGATTGCCGAGGTTCGTGCGGTCGTTGTTATCGCCCACGAAATTGTTGAGACAACCGTAATTCGTCTCATTGAAGGCATTGAACATTTCCACGGACAGACCGATGTTCACGCCCGCGAACGCCGCAAAGTCCTTCGCCAGCCGGACGTCCACATTGCGGTAGCCGCGCTGGGGATACACGGCGTCGTTGATGACGCCGGTCTGCTGCCGTCCCTGCAGCGAGAATCCCTTCGAGAAGTCGAAGAACGGCGTCGCCTCGCCGCTGCTGGCGATGACGCTCGTGCTGAGGCGCAGGTCCCACGGCAGGCCCACAATGAGTGTGCCGACGAAGCGGTTCGGCTCCGAGCCCACGCGCGGATGCCGCGCATAGGCGGCGGCGGAAGGCGCGTCGAGACTGAAGAGGTCGTTGCCGTTCTGTTCGGCGGTCGCATGCGTGAACGTCATGCGCACGCCCCACCCGTTGGCGCCCGTGTACGGCCGGTCCAGCGTCAGGCTCACCGCGTCGTACCAGAACGACTTGCCGACCGGATCGTTGATGATGATGTTTCCGAATCCCGGCGCGAACGCGGCGCAGCAAGTGCCGGACGCCGAGACGTACGTAATGCCGCGCTTCCCTCGTACGACGTTATAGCCGATCGATCCGAGCCACGAGCCGATGGCCTGGCGATAGCCGATGTTGTACTGCGTCGAATACGGCGGCTTGGTCTCGTTGCTGAGGAGATAGATTTCCGGCCGGGCGTTGCCCTGCGCGATCAGCGCCTGCAGACCTTCCTTGGTGAAGAACGCCGGGTTCCAAGTCGCGGGCGAGAAATTGAAGCGATAGACCGGGAATTGGAGGCGGAAGCGCTCGTCGAGCGTGGAGTTGAGGAACAGCCGGTCGTAATACTTGCCCCATCCGCCGAAGACGACCGAGCGCGTGTCGCCGCGCAGGTCGTAGGTAAATCCGAACCGCGGCTGCCACATGTTCTTGTACGGCTCGCGCTCGCCGCCGGTCGAGAAAAACTCATCCGGAATCGTGATCGTGCGGCCGTCGAACTGGAACGATTTTCCTTTCAAGGCCGCGGTGATGTTGGCCGGCGTCACGTAGTCGGAGTCGAGCATTTTCGACTCGTAATCCCAGCGCAAACCGAGGTCGATGGAGAGTTTGTTCGTAAGATCCCATTTATCCTGGGCGTAAATGCCGTATTCGCGGTTGCTGAGGGAAAGCCGCGGATTGCCGATGCCGAAGTCGGCCTCGAACGGGATGTTGCCGTACACACCGTTCGCATCCGGCAGGAACTTGAACTCCGGATTGCCATTGAGGCTCTTGTTGACCTTGTAATGCATGAAATCGATGTTGCCGCCCACCTGCAGGTGATGCGTGCCATGCATCGTCATCGGCGCGAAGTTGTAGTTGTCGCGCAGTTCGAGGCGACGCTGATCGAATTCCTGGGTCGTGCTGCCGCCGCCGATGCGGATGACGGTCTGGAAGCTGGGCGTGAAATAGCGCCGTCCGACCAGGTCGGGATTGCGCGGCGACGGATTCCAGCCGAACTTCTGCAGGCTCAGCGTCGCCTCATTGAGGGCGCTCCCGTTGACCCACTGATGGCGGGCCGTGGCGCCGTAGACGTAATTTTTATAGTCCGTCGCAGACTCGAAACTGTCCTGGTTGCCGAAGTCGCGGGTCTCCGTCTCGTGCCGGTAATTCGAGCTGAAGTCGAGCAGTTGGGACGGGGCCGCCTGCCAGCTCACTTTCCCGAAGAGGAGCGTCGACTCGAACGGCGCCGAAAACGTGCCCGTGTACTGTGAGAACTGGCTCGCGTACTGCGGAACCGTGACGACGACGGGCTTCGAGGCGTCTTCGTCGTCGCCTTCATAGGCAACGAAGAAGTTCAGTTTGTCCTTGATGATCGGACCGCCGAGGCTGATGCCGGGCTGGAGGCGCCGATAATCGTCGTTCGTGGCCAGGGTGCTGAACTGGAAATTCTTTTTCGTCTCCTCGACCCAGCCGTTGGGCTGATAGTAGAGGAAGGCACTGCCGCGGAAATCATTGCCGCCCGATTTCGTGACCGCCGTAATGATCGCGCTGGAGGCGTGATCGTATTGCGCGCTGTAATTCTGCGTAATGACGCGGAACTCCTGCACCGCGCTCTGCGGAAACGGATTGCCGCGGCTCGAATCCTGCCCGCTCGTTCCGCCCTGCAGGATGTCGTTCTTCGTGCTGACGCCGTCGATGAAGATGTTGGTCTGCTCGGCATCCTGCGCATCGCCCGCGAATACCTTGCGCAGCGGGTCTTTCGACAGTCGGATTCCGGGCGCGAGCGCCGCGAAATTGAGGAAGTTGCGGTCGTCCTGCGGCAGGTTCTCGATCTGGTGCGTGGTGACGTTCGTCGCCACCTCGCTCGTCTTCGTCTCCACGGCCTGCGTTCCCACGACCGTGATCTCTTCGCGCACGACCGCCGTCCCGGCGACCTGCACGTCCATCTCCAGCGATTGCCCGACCAGCACCGTGACGGTCTGGCTGACCGGCTCGAAGCCGGCCGCGGCCACGACGATGTTGTATTCGCCCGGCGTGAGACCGGTCAGCGAGTACGCGCCGTCGGCCGTGGACCGCGTGGTGCGCACGAAGCCGCTGGTGGTCGAGACCGCGTTGATCTCCGCGTTGGCGACAGCCGCACCGCTGCCGTCCAGGACCCTGCCGCGGAGTGTCGCAGTGGTCGCCGACTGCGCCAGCGCACTGCCCGCGATCAGCAATGCGAACAGCCATACCGTGAACGTTCGTCTCATGACGTCTCTCCTTGTCTGCTAGAGCTCTTCCGCACGATGAGGGTGGTTTCGATTCGTTCGCGCTGCACGCGCGTTTTCGGGTGAGCGAGAATTTCCAGGAGCACCGCGAAGGCGCGCCGCCCGAGCTCCGCGATCTCGACGCGGATGGTGGTGAGCGGCGGGTTCACGTAGCGCGCGATGGGGACGTCGTCGAAGCCGACGACGCTCATCTGCCGCGGCACGTCGACGTCCGCGTCGCGCAGCGCGGAGAGCGCGCCGACGGCCATCGAGTCGTTCGCGGCGAAGATCGCGCTCGGCATCGGGTCGAGTCCGAGGATTTGCTCCACCGCTTCGTGTCCGGCGTGCTCGGTGAAGTCGCCGGCGAGCTCGATGCGCGGTAATCCGCGCATGGCCTGGCGGTAGCCGCGCAACCGCTCGCGCGCGTCGGCGTTGCCCGCGGGGCCGGTGATGAAGGCGATGCGCGTGTGGCCGAGCTCGGAGAGGTGGCGCATCATCGTCCGCGCGCCGCCGTAGTTGTCGATCGTGATCGCCGGATGGCGCTCGTCGCTGGAGTTGAGCAGCACCATCGGCAGGTCGCGCGGCAGCTGGCCGCGCAGCGCGTCGATGGCCACGTCGGGCGCCATCACCAGAAGCCCGTCAACGCGGCCGTGCATCGCCTGCAGCACTTCCCCCATCTCCCCGACGTCGCTGTGCGAGCCCGACACGAGGATGTGATACCGGTCCTTCCTCGCGGCCACGTCGATCCCGCGAATGACCTCGGAGAAGAACTCGCCGTGCACGTCCGGCAGCACGATGCCGACCGTGTTGCTGCGGCGGATGCTCAGCGAGCGCGCGGCGACGTTGGGGATGTAGTGGAGCGATTTCGCCGCCGCCAGGACCTGGTTCATCGTGTCCTCGCGGACGATTTCCTTGCGGTTGAGCACGCGGGAGACGGTGGCGACGGAGACGCCCGCGCGCGCGGCCACGTCATGGATGGTCACGGCCCCGGCGCGGCTGACACCGCGTCGGCGACGGCGAGAACGGGGCGAATCCGGTCGGCTCGGCGTCATCATGTAACCGTTTACATTTCGCGCAACATTACGCACAATGGCGTGCGATGTCAACGCATGACTTCCGCTTCCCCGCCGATTTCGTCTGGGGCGCGGCGACCGCCGCGTATCAGATCGAGGGCTCGCCGCTCGCCGACGGCGCCGGAGCGAGCATCTGGCATCGCTTCAGTCACACGCCCGGTCTCATGGCCAACGGCGACACCGGCGACGTCGCGTGCGATCACTATCGCCGCTACGCCGACGACGTGAAGCTGATGAAGGAGCTCGGCCTCAACGCGTATCGCTTCAGCATCTCCTGGAGCCGCGTGCTGCCGGACGGCACGGGGCGCGTGAACGAGCGCGGGCTCGATTTCTACCGGCGGCTCGTCGACGAGCTGCGCAAGCACGACATCCGCCCGATGGCGACGCTGTATCACTGGGACCTGCCGGCCGCGCTCGACGACCGCGGCGGCTGGCTGAACCGCGACGTGGCGGACTGGTTCGCGGAATACGCAAACGTGATGTTCGGCGCGCTCGACGGCGGCGTGGAGTGGTGGGCGACGCTGAACGAGCCGTGGGTGGTCACGGACGGCGGCTACCTGCATGGCCCGCTCGCGCCCGGGCATCGCAACCTGTTCGAAGCGCCGCTCGCGTCGCACAACCTGATGCGCGCGCACGGGAAAGCGGTGCAGGCGTATCGCGCGAACGGGAAGCACGCGATCGGCATCGTGGTGAACCTCGAGCCGAAGTCGCCGGCATCGGACAGCGAAGCGGATCGCGCGGCGACGCAGCGCGCGGATGCGTACATGAATCGGCAGTATCTCGATCCGATTTTTCGCGGCGCATATCCCGATGAGCTGCGGGAGATGTTCGGCGAGGCGTGGCCGGAGTTTCCCGCGAGCGACTTCGACGACATCCGCGCGCCGCTCGACTTCGTCGGCATCAATTACTACAAGCGCGGCATCGTGCAGCCGTCGCCGCGGATCGTCGACCGCGCGGAGAACATCCACGTGCCCGGCTCGATCTACACCGAAACGGATTGGGAAGTGCACGCGCCCGGCCTCACCGAGATCCTGCTGTGGTTCCGCGACCGCTACGGCGCGATGCCGCTCTACGTCACCGAAAACGGCGCGGCGTTCTACGACCCGCCGGTCGCGGTGAGCGATCCGGTCGAGGATCCACTGCGCGTGCATTACCTGCGCGAGCACGTCGCCGCGGTGCAGCGCGCGCGCGAGGCCGGCGCCGACGTGCGCGGCTATTTCGTCTGGTCGCTCTTCGACAATCTCGAGTGGTCCCTCGGCTACACGAAACGCTTCGGCATCATCCACGTCGATTTCGCGACGCAGAAGCGGACGTTCAAACGAAGCGCGCTCACGTACCGTGAGATCATCGCGCGCGCATGAACAGGCTCACGCTGTTTCTCGTCGTGATCTGTGGAGCGGCGGGCTTTAGCCCGCCGGTGGCGTTCGGCGGGCTAAAGCCCGCCGCTCCACAGGAAATGCGCTGGCGGCACATCGGCCCGTTCCGCGGCGGACGGACGGTCGCCGCGGTCGGCGTGGCGTCGCAGCCGAATCTCTTCTACATCGGCGTGAACAACGGCGGCATCTGGAAGACGACGGATGCCGGCCGCACGTGGACGCCGATCTTCGACGACCAGCCGACCGGCTCCATCGGCGCGATCGCCATCGCGCCCTCCGATCCCAACATCCTCTACGCAGGCAGCGGCGAAGGCCTGCAGCGCCCCGATCTCTCGACCGGCGACGGCATCTACAAGTCGACCGACGCCGGCAAGACGTGGACGCACCTCGGGCTGCGAAGCGGCCAGCAGATCCCCATGATCGCCGTCGATCCGCGCGATCCGAACCGTCTCTTCGCCGCCGTCCTCGGCCATCCATACGGCGCGAACGAAGAGCGCGGCATCTTCCGCTCCACGGACGGCGGTCGCACGTTTCAGAAAGTGCTCTATCGCGATGAGAACACCGGCGGCATCGACGTGGTACTCGATCCGTCGAACCCGCAGATCGTCTACGCCGCGCTGTGGGAGCAGCGCCAGGGGCCCTGGGAGAACGGTGTCTTCGTCGGACCGAACAACGGCGTCTACAAATCGATCGACGGCGGCACGACGTGGCGCCAGTTGACGAGCGGTCTCCCGTCGAACGAGGCCCTCGGACGCGCCGGACTCGAAGTCTGCGCCGCGAATTCGAAGCGGCTCTACGCCATCGCCGGCACGAAGAAGGAAAGCGGCGGCCTCTATCGCTCCGACGACGCGGGCGAGACGTGGACGCGCATGAACGACGACGAGCGTTTGTGGGGACGCCCGGGCGACTTCAACGAAGTGCGCGCCGATCCGAAAAACGCGGACGTCGTCTACGTCGCGAACATCGTCACATGGAAGTCGACCGACGGCGGCAAGACGTTCGCGGCGCTGCGCGGCGCACCCGGCGGCGACGACTACCACCGCCTCTGGATCAATCCGAACGACACGAACATCATCCTCAACGCCTCGGATCAGGGCGCGGTCGTCACCGTCAACGGCGGCGCGACGTGGAGCTCCTGGTACAACCAGCCCACCGCGCAGATGTTTCACGTCAACACCGACAACGCGTTCCCGTATCGCGTCTGCGGCGGCCAGCAGGAGAGCGGCTCCGCGTGCGTGCCGAGCCGCGGCGACGACGGGCAGATCACGTTTCGCGACTGGCATCCCGTCGCCGCGGAAGAATATGGATACGCCGTCCCCGATCCGCTCGATCCCGAAATCGTGTACGGCGGCAAGATCACGCGCTACGACCGCCGCACCGGCGTGGCGGAAGTCGTGACGCCGAAAGCGCTGCGCGGCGGCAACTATCGCGTCGTCCGCACGCAGCCGATTGTCTTCTCGCCCGCCGATCCGCGCATCCTCTACTTCGCCTCGAACACGCTCTGGAAAACGACCACCGGCGGCCGCAGCTGGACGGAGATCAGCCCTGATCTCTCGCGCACGACGTGGAGTGTGCCGGCGAACGTCGGCAAGTACATCGGATCCGAGGCCGCGGCGCCGAAGCAGCGCGGCGTGATTTATGCGGTCGCGCCCTCGCCGCTCAACGTGAATCTCATCTGGGCCGGCACGGACGACGGACTGATTCATCTCACAACCGACGGCGGGAAGACGTGGAACGACGTCACGCCGTCCGCGCTCGTGCCGTGGGCGAAGGTCTCGATCCTCGAGGCCTCGCACTTTGACGCGAACATCGCGTACGCGGCGATCAACACGTTGCGGCTCGACGACCTGCGCCCGCACATCTACCGCACGCGCGACGGCGGCAAGACGTGGACGCACATCACGCGCGGCATTCCCGACGGCGGCATCGTGAACGTCGTCCGCGAGGACCCGAAGAAGAGAGGACTCCTGTTCGCCGGGACGGAGAACGAAGTGTTCGTGTCGTTCGATGACGGCGACGAGTGGCAGTCGCTGCGCCACAACATGCCGGCGACCTCGATCCGCGATCTCGTCCTGCACGAAGACGACGTCGTCGTCGCCACGCACGGCCGCGGATTCTGGATCCTCGACGACATCGAGCCGCTGCGGCAGACGCCGCAGCTCCTCTACAAGCCGCAACGCGCCTGGCGCTTCCGCTGGAACAAAAACACCGACACCCCGCTCCCCGCCGACGAGCCCGCGGGCCAGAATCCCCCCGACGGCGCCATCATTGATTACTACCTCGCCTCGCCCGCATCCGAGGTCACGCTCGAAATCCTCTCATCCGACGGCTCGCTGATCCGCCGCTACTCCAGCCGCGATCTCGCTGCCCCGCCCGCCGACACCGGCAACGTGCCGTGGTACTGGATCCGCCCCCCGCGCGTGCTCTCCACCACCACCGGCATGCACCGCTTCGTATGGGAC
>DATFHJ010000232.1:0-10323 GCA_035248585.1 Thermoanaerobaculia bacterium | reverse complement strand
CTCGCCGAGCGCAGCGCGCGCCAGATCGGCCATCCGCACGCGATCGGGATGGCCATGATGGCGCGCGCGCTCGACAGCTATTACCTCGGCCGTTTCCGCGATGCGCTGCAGAAGGTGGAAGAGGCGGAGGCGATCTTCCGCGAGAAGTGCACCGGCGCGACGTGGGAGATCAACACGACCGTCAATTACGTGCTCTCGTCCCTCACGTACCTCGGCGAGATGGCGCAGCTCGCGCAGCGCGTGCCGCAGCGCTTGCGCGAGGCCGAGGAGCATGGCGATCTGTACGCGGGCATCGATCCCGTTTGCCGGCCCGGCATCGTCTACCTCGCGCTCGACGAGCCGGAGGCGGGACATCGCGCGCTCCGGCAGGTGATGGATCGCTGGACGATGCACGGATTTCACCTGCAGCACTACCTCGACATGCTGGCCGAGAATCAGATCGATCTCTACAACGGCAGCTGGGCCTCGGCGTGGCGGCGCATCGAAGAGCGCTGGCCGAAGATGAAGGCCTCGCTGCTGCTGCGCGTGCCGTTCCTCAAGGTGGAAGGACTGCATCTCCGCGGACGCACCGCCCTCGCCGCGGCGCAGGGCGGCGGCGACCGCGCGCTCATCGACCTCGCCGAGAGCGACGCCAAGGCAATCGAAAAAGAGTGGGTGGCCTGGGCGCTGCCGTTCGCGATGTCGCTGCGCGCGGGCGCGGCGTCGCTGCGGGGGAAGAAAGACGTTGCGAGCCAGTTGCTCGAACAAGCCGCGCGCGAGTTCGAGAAGAACGAGATGATGCTCTACGCGCACGCCGCGCGCATGCGCCGTGCGCATCTGACCGACGCCGGCGACCCCTCGCGCGAGTGGATGCAGAAGCAGGGCGTGAAGAAGCCGGAGCGGCTGCTCGACGTGTTGTTGCCCGGCTTCTGACGCACAATGCGTCGCATGCAACACAAGCCATGCGACCTGGTCATGAAAGGCGGCATCACCAGCGGCATCGTCTATCCGCGCGCCGTCTGCGAGCTGGCGAAGGAGTACCGCTTCGCGAACATCGGCGGCACGTCCGCGGGCGCCATCGCGGCGGCGCTCACCGCGGCGGCGGAGTATCGCCGGCAGCAGGGGAGCGACGACGGCTTCGCGAAGCTGGAGCAGTTGCCGGAATGGCTCGCCAGCGACAACAACCTGCTGCGCCTCTTCCAGCCGAACGACGACACCGCGCCGCTCCTCGACGTCGCGCTCCGCGCGCTGCAATCACGCTGGAGCGCGCTGCGCGCTCTCCTCGGCCACTTCAACCGCTTCGGCGGCGCGGTCGCGGCGATCGGCGCGCTCGTCCTCGCGTTCTCGTGGCGCAATCCGATCGCCGCCGCGTACATCGTGATCGTCACGGCGATCGCGTTCGTCCTCGCGTCGATCGTCGAGCTGCTCGTCTACGCGCTGCGCGTCCTTCCGCGCAATCGTTATGGCTTGTGCAGTGGTGCCGGCGCGACCGCGCTGACGGAATGGCTCGCCGATCAAATCGATGATGTGGCGACCGCTGCCCTCAGCGGTCGCGGTGCCGCTGAGGGCAGCGGCACCCACATGCATCCGCTGACGTTCAAGGATCTCGAAGACGCGGGCGTGCGTCTCGAAGTGATGACCACGAATCTCACGCACGGCCGCCCGTATCGCCTGCCGCTCGAGTCGAAGCAGTTTCTGTTTTCGGAGAAAGACTTTCGCGAGCTGTTCCCGACGCGCGTCGTCGACTTCATGATCGCGCGCTCGACGCCGCGCCGCGGCGGGCTGTACGTCTTCCCGCAGGAGCAACTGCCGATCATCGTCGCCGCGCGGATGAGCCTCAGCTTTCCGCTGCTGCTCACCGCCGTGCCGCTGTACGCGAGCGACTTCGGGCGCCGCGACGGCAACTACACGCCGGAGCTCTGCTGGTTCTCCGACGGCGGGATCACCAGCAACTTTCCGGTGCACTTTTTCGACGCGCCGCTGCCGCGCTGGCCGACGTTCGCCATCAATCTCAATCCGCACTCGGAGCGCTATCACGAAGCGGAGCAGCGCATCTTCGCGCCGACGACGACTCGCAGCGGCATCGTCGAATGGTGGCGCGCCATTGACGGCCTGCCGTCGTTCCTCTGGTCGATCGTCACGACGATGCAGAACTGGCACGACAACATGCTCCTGCGCATGCCCGGCTATCGCGACCGCATCGCGCACGTGCTCCTCGGCGCGAAAGAAGGCGGCCTCAATTTGACGATGGATCCGGCCACGATCACCGACGTCGCCGAGCGCGGACGCTCCGCCGCGCGTACGTTGCGCGAGCGCTTCAGCGGCGAGGGCTGGCGCAATCATCAATGGATCCGCTTCCTCTCCTTCATGCGCGCGCTCGACGACGCCGGCGTGGAGTTCGCGCGCGGCTACGACGAAAGGCTGCTCGACGAAAGCACCGCACTGCCCTCGACGACATCGGCGGCGAGCGCGCCGTGATGCGCGACAAAGCGCGCGCCTTCGCGAAGTTCGCGGAAAAGTATTCGGGGAAGAAGAGACCGCGGCCGCGGGCAGTGTTGCGGACGGTGCCGGAGGTGTAGTGGAGCGGCGGGCTTCAGCCCGCCGATTTGCGTTTCGGCGGGCTGAAGCCCGCCGCTCCACACTACAGCGCGCGAAATCCCGTCTCGGTCACCGGATCATTCTTCCGATCCAGGCGCGTCACGATCCACGCATCGCCGCGCCGCTCGATCTCCACGATCACGCTCGCCCACATTCCGCCCTCGAGATTCTCCGACCAGCGAAAGCGCATTCCCGGAGCGGGGGAGAGGTGGTGTTCACGGAGATGTTGCTCTGCCATCTCGATCAGCTCGGGTCCGCCCTTGTGGTCGCAGGCCATTCGCATATGCTACGCCCGCCATGAGAGACGTCCATTCCTTCGCCCGTCCCGATGAGGCGGTCGTGCGCCACATTGCCCTCAATCTCGAAGTCGATTTCGAGCGGAAGGTTTTGCGCGGAACCGCGAACGTGCGCTTCGAGAAAACGGATGGTGCGCGCGAGCTGGTGCTCGACACGCACGGCCTGACCATTCACAACGCCAGCGTCCCCTATACGCTCGGCGACGAGAAGCCGTTCCTCGGGCGCCCGCTGGTCCTCGACGTCGCCGAGGAGAGCGAAGAAGTCTCCATCGATTACGAAACCTCGCCGGATGCCGCGGCCGTGCAGTGGCTGACGAAAGAGCAGACCGCGGGCAAGCAGCATCCGTTTCTCTTCACGCAGTCGCAGGCCATCCTCGCGCGCACGTGGGTGCCGTGCCAGGACTCGCCCGGCGTGCGCATGACCTACGAGGCGACGGTGCGCGTGCCGCCGGGACTCATGGCCGTGATGAGCGCCGAGAATCCGGTCGAAGCGAACGACAGCGGCGTGTATCACTTCCGGATGCCGCAGCCGATTCCGTCGTACCTGCTCGCGCTCTCGGTCGGCGATCTCGCGTTCCGGAGCTTCAGCGACAACAGCGGCGTCTACGCGGAGAAGCCGATGATCGACGCCTCCGCGTACGAGCTCGCCGACACGCCGAAGATGATCGAGGCGGCGGAGAAGTTGTACGGGCCGTATCGCTGGGGACAGTACGACGTCCTCGTGCTGCCGCCGAGCTTTCCGTTCGGCGGCATGGAGAACCCGCGGCTCACGTTCGCGACGCCGACGATCCTCGCCGGCGACCGCTCGCTCGTGAATCTCGTCGCGCACGAGCTCGCCCACTCGTGGTCCGGCAACCTCGTCACGAACGCGACCTGGAACGACTTCTGGCTCAACGAAGGATTCACCGTCTACTTCGAGCGCCGCATCATGGAAGCGGTCTCCGGCCGCGACTACTCCGAGATGCTCGCGCTCCTCGGCTATCAGGATCTCGAGGCCACGGTCGCCGAGCTGTCGCCGCCCGACACGCATCTCCTGCAGAACCTCGAAGGCCGCGACCCGGACGAAGCGGCGACGAAGCTGCCGTACGAGAAGGGCTACTTCTTCCTTCGTTTGATCGAAGAGACGGTCGGCCGCGAAAAATGGGATGCCTTCCTGCGCGAGTACTTTGACTCGCACGCCTTCCAGTCGATGACCACGGCCGGCTTCCTGGAACAACTGAACGCCGCGTTCCCCTCACTGGACGAAGCAATCAACATTGATCGCTGGATCAATGGACCGGGAATTCCGCCGAATTGCCCGAACGTGCATTCCGACGCGTTCGTGAAAGTGGAAGAACAGGCCAGCGCGTTCGAGGGCGGCACGCCCGCGTCGCAGCTGTCGACGAAGCACTGGTCGACGCACGAGTGGATCCACTTCCTGCGGCACCTGCCGAAAACGCTCTCGCGCGAGCAGATGTCCGAGCTCGACGGCGCGTTCCATTTCACCGACAGCGGCAACTCCGAGATCCTGCACGAATGGCTGCTGCAAGCCATCGATCACAAATACGAGCACGCCTACGACGCCCTCGAGCGCTTCCTCCTGCGACAGGGCCGCCGCAAGTTCCTCAAGCCGCTGTATCAGAAACTGGCGGAGACCCCCGAGGGGCTGGCGCGCGCGAAGGCGATTTACGCGAAGGCGAGACCGATGTATCACTCGGTGTCGTACAAGACGATCGATCAGATTTTGAAGTGGGAGAAAGCGTAGATGGAATCAGCGGAATCGAAGTCCCTCCCCGAAAACGCCTACGAGCCGTTGAAGGAAGGTGAGGTCTACCAGCCGATGGTGCCGGCGGAGCAGGCGCCGCCGGAGGCGACCACGCGGGCCATCACCTGGGGCTTCTTTCTCTGCATCATCTTCACCGTCGCCTCGGCGTACTCGGGCCTGAAAGTCGGGCAGGTCATGGAGGCGGCGATTCCGATCTCCATCCTCGCCATCGGCCTCGCCCGCGTCTACCGCCGCCGCTCGTCCGTGCTCGAGAACGTGATCATCACCAGTATCGGCGGCGTCTCCGGCTCCGTCGTCGCCGGCGCGATCTTCACGCTCCCCGCGCTCTATTCACTCAAGCTCGATCCGCATCCGGTGCAGACGATCTTCATCTGCCTCGCCGGCGGCTGTCTCGGCGTGCTCTTTCTGATTCCGCTGCGCCGCTACTTCGTGCGCGAGATGCACGGCGTCCTGCCGTATCCCGAAGCGACCGCCATCACCGAGGTGCTGGTCACGGGGGAGAAAGGCGGCTCGCAGGCGAAGCTGCTGTTGCAGGCCACCGCGATCTCCGCGGTCTACGACTTCTTCGTCACCACGTTCCAGGTGTGGAAGGAGTTCCTCGACTTCCAGTTCATTCCGGCGATACGCACGATGGCCGACAAGACCAAGATCATCGTCCGTTTCGACGCCGTCGCGTTCATCCTCGGCCTCGGCTACGTGATGGGGCTCCGCTCGTCGATGATCCTCGTCGCCGGCGGCGTGGTCTCGAACTTCGTGCTCGTGCCGCTGATCTTCATGATCGGCTCGAAGGTGCCGGAAGCGGTCTATCCGGCCACGATTCCGATCTCACAGATGGATGCATCGCAGATCTTCCGCAGCTACGTGCGGCTGATCGGCGTCGGCGCGATCGCCACCGCGGGCATCTTCGGCATCATCAAATCACTGCGGGTCATCGCCGGCTCGTTCGGCGTCGCGGCGCGCGCGTTCAAGGGCGATCACCATCTCCACACCGAGCGCACCGATCGCGACATGCCGGTGATGACGATCCTCATCGGCATCATCATCGGCGCGATCGGCGTGGCCATCTTCTTCGGCACGCTCAAGCCGGGCTTCGGCGTGCTGCTCATCGGCCTCCTGCTCACGCTCGCGTTCTCGTTCTTCTTCACCTCCGTCGCCGCGAATGCCATCGCCACTACCGCGCGCAATCCGGTGTCCGGCATGACCATGCTCACGATCATCATCTCGTCGACGGTGCTGCTGCAGTTCGGCCTCTCCGGTACGACCGGCATGTTCTTCGTCATGGCCATCGCCGGCATGGTCTGCACCGCGCTGTCGGTTTCCGGACAGACGGTCACCGACCTCAAGACCGGCTACTGGCTCGGATCGACGCCGTCGGCGCAGGAGAAGGTGAAGTTCCTCGGCGTGATCGGCGCGGCGATCGCGGTGGGCCTGACCATCGTCATGCTCGCGCGCGTCTTCCAGTTCGGCGAAGCCGCGCCCGGCGACACTCGGGCCGTGCTTGCCGCACCGCAAGCGTCGATCATGCAGGCGCTGGTGCAGACCTTCATGACCGGCCAGCCGATTGCGTACGTCCTCTTCGTCGCCGGCGCGATGGTGGCGATCGCGATGGAGATGCTCGGCGCCCCCGCGCTGATCTTCGCCCTCGGCATGTACCTCCCGCTCGAGCTCAACACCCCCGCCCTCGTCGGCGGCTTCCTCTCCCACCTCATCATCAAACGCTCGAACCGCGAAGGCGGCTCCCGCGGCCGCACCATGCGCGAGCGCGGCGTCATCATCGCCTCCGGACTCATGGCCGGCGGCGCACTCGGCGGCGTCTTCGGCGCCGCGTTGCGGCTCTTCCCGTGGTACTCGGAAGAGCGCATCAAGACGCCGTTCTACGACAACGACACCGTCTCGCAGATCGTCTCGCTGACGCTGTTCGTGGGGCTGTGTATCTACCTGTGGGTGGATTCGACGAGGAAGAGCGCGCTCGCGGAGGACTAAACCGCGTCCGTCAGATTGATCCCCAGCCGCTGCTTGAGCGTGACCCGCATCGGGCGCGTGTTTTCGCGGAACCAGTCCCACGCCTTCTTCACGCGCGGGTGTTCCTGCACGTAGAGCTCGATGGCGCGTTTGCGCTTCGTGTTGTTGCCGAAGACGAGGCGGATTTCTTTTTTGCGCGTCTTCTCCAGCGCTTCGTCGAGCTCCGCGTAGAACTGTTCGTCGCCCTGGAAGTACATCGTCTTCAGGTAGCACATGTGCGGCAGGACGCACTGTTCCTTCAGGATCTCGAAGCGCTGCGGGGTGTAGGGCTTCTTGCTCTTCATCAGCAGCACTTCGCGCATCTCGTCGCGCATCTGCTGAAAGGCGGGGCCGTTCCAGTGATCGGCGAACTTCGGCTTGTCGTGCACGTTGCCGAGTGGCTTCACCGTCGGATTGAGGAGCAGGCAGCACGGGCGGATATCGCCGTTGCCGGTGATCGCGGCGCTGTACCAGGCGAAGAAGCAGCCGGCGTTCTCGCCCTTGAACGAGCTTGCGACCGGGAAATTGTTGTGCGGCACCGTGCCGACGCGCGCGCGCGTGCGCTGCAGCATTTCGTTCCACTGCGGATACGGGAAATCGATCTGCAGCAGGCGCTCTTCTTTGTCGCGGCGCAGGATCTCTTCGATCTGCGGCTCGGCGACGAGGTTGTCTTCGAGATGGAGGATGACGGAGCGGTCGATGCGCTCGAACGGGATCTCGAGCACGGCGTTGATGGCGATGCGGTCCGGACCGAGGGAGCGTCCGAGCTCGTACATGTCGACGATGCGGTCGACGTTTTTGCGGTCGATCAGGAACTGGACGACGACCGAGGGATAGATCGAGTCGCCGCGCACCGCGACGAGATTGCGGATGTTCGCCAGCACCTTGTCGAACAGCGCCGGCTTCACCTGCATCATTCGCGCGTAGTCGGCGGCGTCGACGGCGTTGAGCGAGAAGATCACCTCGCGCGCCTTGCCGGCCACGAGCCGCGTCGCCACGTCATTCGTCAGCGCCACGCCGTTCGTGGTGAGGTTGTCGACGATCACGTTGCGCTTCGCGAGGTGGTCCATCGTCGGGAGGACGTCGCGATGAAACAGCGGATCGCCGCCGCCCGAGAGGCGCACCGACTTGAGCCCGCCCTCGGCCAGCTCATCGATGAGATCCGTCAGTTTGGGGAGAGGAATCGAGTCCTTCGTCCGCAAGTCCTGCTGATTGCAGAAATAGCAGGCTACGTTGCAGCGGTCGGTCAGGTCGAGCTCGGCATGCACCGGCCCGCGCGTCGGTTTGTTGGCGACGATCGCCTCGATGATGTCCCGCTTGCGCTCGCGAGACACTTCTGCCCAGCCGTGAGATCCCCTCATGCGTGCTCCTTAATGTTACGCGGACGAGGAGAATTCCGTTTGCGCGTTTACTCGTAGCGCAGCGCGTCGATCGGATCGAGCCGCGAGGCTTTCCTCGCGGGATAGAACCCGAAGAAGATGCCGATGGTGGCGGCGACGGCGAAGGCGACGATGATGGCGTCGGGGCTGACGACGATCGGCCACTTGAACAGGCGCTCGATCAGCTTCGAAAAGCCGACGCCGAGGAGGACGCCGAGGAGGCCTCCGAGGACGGACAGCGTCACCGCTTCGAACAGGAACTGCAGCAGCACGTGGCGGCCGCGCGCGCCGATGGCCATGCGGATGCCGATCTCGCGCGTCCGCTCGGTAACGCTGACGAGCATGATGTTCATGATCCCGATGCCGCCGACGAACAGCGAGACGATGGCAATGCCGAGGAGCAGGTTGCGCATCAGGCCGACCTGATTCGCGTTCGTCTGGGCGATCTCTTCCTGCGAGCGCATCATCCAGTCCGTATCGCCGCCGGGCGGAATGCGGTGCCGCTGCCGCAGCAGCGCGTCGATCTGCTCCTGCGCCTCCTGCACCTGCTCCGCGGATGCGGCGGAGACGATGATCATGCCGATCTTGTTTTGTCCGCTGAGGCGCTTCATGACCGTCGTGTACGGCGCGATGATGACGTCGTCCTGATCGGAGCCCATCGTGCTCCCGCCTTTTTTCTCCAGGATCCCGGTGACGCGGAACGGGACGTTCTTGATGCGGACGATCGCGCCGATGGCGCCGCCCTGCGGGAAGAGGCTGTCGGCGACTGTCTTGCCGAGGACGGCCACCTTCGCCGCCGACTTCACGTCGTTGTCGGTGAAGAACGCTCCTTCGTCGATGTTCCACGAGCGGATGTTCGGCCACTCCACGCCGACGCCCTGAATCTGCGTCGACCAGTTCAGCTCTCCCGCGACCACCTGCGCCGCGGTGCGGTTGTTCGGCGACACGTACGCGACGGCAGACGCTTCGCGTTTAATCGCATCCGCATCCTCCTCGGTGAGCGTGGAGTTGCCGGTGAACATGCGCGCGCCGCTCTGCGTCGCGGTACCGGGCATGATCATGATGTAGTTCGATCCGAGGGCGTTGATCATCTCGGACACCGACTGCGCGACTCCCGCGCCGATGGCCACGGAGACGATCACGCACGCCACTCCGATGACGATGCCGAGCGCGGTGAGGAGCGAGCGCATCTTGTTGCGCGCGATCGATTTCAATCCGACGACCGTGATGTTGCCGAAGCGAACGATGGAGTTGCGCATGATGGTCTCCTGTGGAGCGGCGGGCTTCAGCCCGCCGTTGAGCCGGCAGGCTGAAGCCTGCCGCTCCACCTATCTCGTGATTGGAGCAGCTGGCGCCTGAATTCCCTGCCGCGCCACCCGCTCCTGTTGAACCCTCTCGTCCTGATTGATCTTTCCGTCGCGCACGTGCACGACGCGCTTCGCGTGGCGGGCGATGTCCGGCTCGTGCGTGATGAGCACGATCGTTTTGCCGCTGTCGTTCAGATCCTGAAAGATGCCCATGATCTCGACCGACGTGCGCGAGTCGAGATTGCCGGTCGGCTCGTCGGCGAGCACGATCGCCGGAGAGGTGACGAGCGCGCGTGCGATGGCCACGCGCTGCTGCTGTCCGCCGGAAAGCTGCGACGGATGATTCGCTTCGCGGCCTTCGAGTCCGACGCGGTGCAGCGACGCGAGCGCGGCTTTTTTCCGGTCGCGGCCCGTGCCCTGAAAATCGCTGTAGAGCAGCGGGAGCTCGACGTTCTCCAATGCCGACGTGCGCGCGAGCAGGTTGAAGCTCTGAAACACGAAGCCGATCTTCGCGTTGCGGATCACCGCGCGCTGATCGCGCGACATGCGCGAGACGTCGGCGCCGTCGAGAATGTAGGTGCCGCCGGTCGGGCGGTCGAGGCAGCCGATGATGTTCATCAGCGTCGATTTTCCCGATCCCGACGGACCCATGATGGCGACGAACTCCCCTTCGTCGACGGTGAGATCGACGCCGTCGAGCGCGCGGACGTCGACCTCGCCGAGGTGATAGACCTTGACGAGATCGCGAATCTCGATGACGGGCTTCGCCACGCGGCTAGCCTCTCCGGCCGCCGCCGCGCGGACCACCGCCCGGCCCGCCCCCGCCGCCCATCGGCGCGGCGCTTTCGACCTTCGACGTTGCCAGTCCCACGACGACGTCGTCGCCGGGCTTCAGCGTTCCGGACACGACCTCGGTGAAGCGGCCGTCGCTGATGCCGGTGCGGATCTCGACCGGCTTGAGCGACTGCTTCTTGCCGTCGACGACGAGCATGTAGACG